>JARYLV010000006.1 GCA_029907465.1 Methanomassiliicoccales archaeon | reverse complement strand
GTGCACTTTGGGATCGGGGAGGCACATATTACATCCTCAAAAAATCAAATGCGGACAAGTTTACCAAGCATCACGGGCATTTTTAAAAATTACACCCTCATGGCGATCAATCTTGCAATATTCGGAATTTTTTTCATTCGAATGGGCGTCGTTTCAACTCTCGTTCCAATTTTCGCGAGTGAAAATCTCGGGTTGAGCGTTCAAATAATAGGTGGTGTGCTCGCAATTACCGCGCTCATAAATTTCTTAACAATGTTGCCAGCCGGATCGTTGACGGATCGGTATGGGAGGAAAAAATTTTTGTTCGCAAGTCTTTTCATCACTGGCCTGCTGACACTTGCGATACCTTTTGCAAATTCTAGCGTCTCCCTCATTATCATAATGGCTGGTCTTGGGTTTGGTTTCGGATTTTCTGGTCCCATTATGGCTTGGGTCACGGATACAGCCAGTGAGGGTCAGCTTGGTATCGCGATGGGGATATTTAGGACAATGAGCGATTTAGGTTTTATCGTTGGACCATTAATTCTTTCATACATTGCAAGTTCATCATTGGATGGAATCAGCTACGAACCATTTGCGCTCGCTGGCTTTCTTGCCATTGGGACAAGCATATTCATCTTAATGGCAAAAGAGAGAGTGAAATGAACCTTCGAAAAATGCATTGAAACTCCGAACGAAATGTTTAATCACTGCTAACGGAATAAGCGTCTGGATGTTAGAAAGCTCAGCACCAGGCAAAATCATCCTTTTCGGTGAACACGCTGTTGTATTCGGGCAGCCCGCTCTCGCTCTCGCGATCAGCCTTCGATTACGATGCAACATATCATTGTCTGATAAATTTACTGTCAATGGCCAAGTACTTTCTTATAAGCAACATCCCTATATTTGTGCCGCTATCGATAGATATTGGCATGGTCAGCCACTGAGAATCGAAATCGATTCTGATTTACCATCTGGATCTGGTCTCGGATCTTCGGCCGCAGTCACAGTTTCAATAATTGGGGCCTTTCAAGCCATGCAGGGAAACATCGTTGAAAAGCAAGTTGCTGAGAAGTCTTTTGGCATCGAATTAGCGGTTCAAGGAAGGGCCAGTCCGATAGATACTTCGACGTGTGCGCATGGAAGTGGGATCTTCATCAACAAGACACCAGGAGATGAACTTCTCTGGGATATAATAAACGATTCCAAGCGCTGGTTCATTCATCATTGCGATGTGCCTGCGATGAAAGTTGTCGTTGGGTATACTGGTATCAATGCACCAACCGGTCCTCTTGTCGAAAAAGTGAGACGATTTGTCGAAAAAAACAGATTTGGCAACGAGGTCGTGGAAGAGATTGGGCAAATTGCTATTGAGGGTATGAAGAAGTTGAGATGCGGCGATCAGGTTGCTCTTGGCCAATTAATGGACAAAAATCAGAAACTGCTTTCGATACTTGGGGTATCTACGCCAGAACTTGAAAAATTGATTCAAGCAGCGGCGCAGTATTCATTCGGTGCAAAACTCACGGGAGCTGGGGGTGGTGGTAGTATAATTGCCCTCACCGATCAACCAGATAAAGTAAGTGAGATGATCAAGAAAAAGGGAGGGACACCATTTATCGTTGAGACTGGTGCTCCCGGTTTAACCATAAAGAATTTCGACTAATTTGCACTCTTTCCTACCTTTTTATTCTCAATTGAATATGTATGTTGATAATAAGTTTATATTAGATCTTCAAATTCTTTGACTAGTTCTGGATGCCGAGACTTTATAACCTTCAAGATGTTGCCGACGGACATTTTCTCAACGCCGACCTCAGCGAGAGTCTGTATGATCTTATCGAATGTTTCATCGCTGAGCGTGATGAGCTTCTCCTTCGCCATCCAGTTTCGCCACAACTTGTTCTCAAGGCGGTCGCGCAGCATATTCTCATATTTCATCAATTTCGCTTCGCTGAAATCCCCATCCTGAGCTGCCTCTCCAAGAACCTTACCTGCAAGCATGCCAGAAATACATGCGTGAGCGATGCCACCACCAGTTATTGGATCAATGATCCTTGCCGCATCACCCACGAGTAGGAGTCCGTCTCGGACCAATTTGTCAGGCGGCGGTGAGACAGAAACTGCTCCACTCACGGCATCAAGCGGTTGTCCCTTATTGAGTCTTTCATCCTTCGCGATAAACCTATCCAGCAACTGCTTGACCTGACCAGGCGCTTTAATCTTTGAAAGCAAAACACCTATTCCCACATTCGCTGTATGTTCGTCCTTTGGGAAAATCCAGATATAACCTCCTGGAGCGACGCTGCCGATTATGAATTCGCAATATCTGAAGTCATGATCTATATTTGTTAATCTGTATTGAAAACAGCTCGTTATATCATTTGGTTTAAGAGTTGTATCGAGCCCGCCCCATCGTCCGATCTGCGACTCGAAACCATCGGCACCGACAACACATCCTGCTTCAAATTCCATCGGTTCGCCTTGAGAAATGACTTTGACGCCTCTAACCTTTCCATTTTCAAACTTTAAGCCAACGGCCGACGTCTTGACTCTGATCTCCGCACCAGACTTAGCTGCATCTGCAGCAAGTGCCTTGTCGAATAGAACCCTTTCAAGAACCATCCCAACTTCATTTCCTGCCATCCTCTCATTGATCGTGAACGTATGACCACTCGGCGACACGATTTTTGCACCATCGACCTCAGCAGCTATCCATTTTCTATCTGGTCTTATGCCAACTTCATCGAGTGATGCCCTGGAGATACCTTCGCCGCAACGGACGGGTGAGCCGATCTCTTGCCTCTTCTCAATCATTAGAACGCTTGCTCCATTCTGTGCTGCGTGCTTTGCCGTCATGCTACCCGCCGGTCCCGCACCGACGACGATTACATCGTATTTCCCAGTGATCATTTAATCACCAGCCTCCATCTGGATCGCACCTACTGGGCAGACTTTCACGCATCGTCCGCACTTTGTGCAATCGGAGTTAAAATTGAGTATGACTTCATTCAGATAGATTGCGTTGCTCGGGCACGAGCCTACACATGCGCCACAATGCATACATTTTTCAACAGCAGCAATCATCGGTAGATCCCCCCATACTCAGGTATATTCGGTTCCTCTGGTTCTCCTCCATTCCTCAATAGGAATTGAGAATTTCTTCTCGATTTCTTCTCGGTATGTTGGTCCGCCATTGTAGGCGCAGAAGGGTATGATTCTGCCATCAGGCACTGCATAATGAATAACGCATCTCTTGACCCTTTCAATGTCGTAGTTGTACGCGTCCTGGAAGTGCATTCCTCCAACGAACATCATTTTCCATGAAAACTCTGCTAAGCCTTCTTTGGTCTCATCACTGAAGACGGTGCTCATCAACCTCAGAAAGTTTGATAAGTTAAGGCCCTCGGGTGTTTTCTTTTTATCGATGTATTTCTTTAGAATCCGCAAGGCTTTGACTTTTGCAGGCAGCTTGATACTTGACTTTTCTGTTTTTTGGGAGAGGGTGAAAAGCTCATTGAAAAGCGGCTCGACATCAACGAATCTCGTCAATGGGATGACATTGTTAACGTCCTGAACAAAAAGGTAACTCGCGAGGCCGCAGTGCGGATGGGCGGTAAACGTCACCTTTGGCTGATTAAGGATGGAAGAGACAAATGTTGAAATCGGCACGACCGTTGGGACTGGATACCAGTCTTCTTTCTTGATATATCCAGTTTGTGCTTCTATGTCGTGAACGAGGTCAGTGAGAGTATACCGATGTTTCTCCCGTTCTTCCTTACTAATTCTGCCAGTGAAAGCCACAGGTTGATAGTTAACCCCTCTTATAACATCGGAGTTCTCAATGGCATACTTGAGAATAGGTCCCACTTGATCGTCGTTTATGCCTTTTACTATTGTTGGTACCAATACAACTGATGGATGTCTTTCCATCTTTCTCAAATTTTCAATCACCTTTTTCTTGATTTCGAGAAGCGGCCTTCCCCTTGTCATGACATATATGTCCTCTCTAAGGCCGTCGAATTGGAGATAAATTGTATTAAGTCCCGCTTCCGCAGCTTCCATAAGAAATTCTTCATCTTCTGCCAGTCTTAATCCATTTGTTGCAATTTGTATTTGAGCAAAACCCATTTCTTTCGCTTTCTTGATGACCTCAATGAACTTTGGATAAATTGTAGGTTCTCCACCTGAGAATTGAACGGCTGGCGTAGGTACCGGTCTCTCATCCCTGAGAGATTTGAGCATGGCAACGACCTCTTCAAACGAAGGTTCATATACGTAGCCTGCAGCGTTCGCATTCGCAAAGCATATTGGACACTTTAAGTTGCACCTATTTGTGAGATCGATATTTGCAAGTGAAGTATGGCTGAGATGTAGATCGCAAAGGCCGCATTCATTTGGACATGTCTTTGCTCCTTTGATTGCAGGATTGAGAACGCCCGTTCCGTCGTAAGCAAACTTTTCTGCCTTCAGATATAGATCAACATCTGACCAATATACATCGACGAATTTTCCGTGTAACGGGCACTCCTTTTCCATTAGAACCTTTCCGCCAGACTCGAAGATTGTTGCATTTACAATCCTTTTACACTCTGGGCATAGAGATTCTGTCTTCTTCGGGAGTCCCTTTGTTAGCGCACTTTCTCTAGCTATCATTGTGATCAGCTCGGACGCTTCGATTACTCAGATAATGATTTAATACTTATGTCGCTTTTTTAGCTACAAGGTCAACCATGAGAGACGAAAGAAAGAATCAATTCAATTTGATAAATCTCGACATTAACTACAGCGAAATGCTATCATCGCTGCGGCGTGTAGGCCTATCCGAATATGAATCAAGGGCGTATATCGCCCTTGTTGCTCAGGGGCGTGGTACAGCTGAGGAAATTGCTCGGATCGGAGGTATACCAAGAACTTCCTCTTATAAGACTCTGGAGAGTTTGAGATCGAAGGGTTTCGTCCATATGCATGATAGTAGACCAGCTATATTTTACCCAGTTTCTCCAACGGAACTCAAGAAAGACATCATAGGGGCGATCGGAAAAGCGTTCGATATCCTAGAAAATCTGCAGGGGGTTTTGAGTGAAAAGGGAACGCCCCAATTAGTATATACGATCATGGGGAAAGATAAGATACTCGCAAAGATTGGTGAAATGCTTGATGGAGCTACAACTCGATTCTTTCTATCAACACCTACGATGACACCAATCCGGACACTTCACTCGCAACGATTCAAAGAAGCCGTGAAAAGAGGAGTTGAAGTCATTATCGTTGCCGAGCCCTTTATAAAAGTCCCAGAATGCACGCGAGTTCACAGACGACCTGATCTAATTGCGACAGATGTCATATCTGATGGAAGAACGGCGCTCATAGCCTCACCAGATTACTCGATTTGTGGCTATTCCGACAATCCTTTTCTGGTAGGACACCTGGAAGTTTTTATGTTGTCACCTCTTAAAGAAACGCGTCCTCTCCAATGAAACCACATGCAGTTTTTCACTTCGTGTTCAGGTCTCAGAACAATCGATTGGGAGGTTGTAGGTTTTGTACCAATGCTTGGGGACAATCTCTTTTGATTCATGTTGTAGTTTGCAATTAACTCAAATGGTTTTTATGTCAAATCAACTCGAGCAATGTGATGTTGAAAGTCGCAAGAATAGGGAAGCGTCTGGGACAAAAAGCGTGGAATCTTCGGCAATCAAAGACTGGTCAAATGGCATTTTCACTCATTGCAGTTATTATATTGCTGATCGCCTCGGCGAGTATAGCTTTGATTTCTAATCTGGAAGAGAAAAATAATAATCAAAGGATGTCAGTAGATGCCATCCAAAGGCTGATCCAATCGGCCGACAAAGTTGCAAAACAGCTAGAACAAGAAGCATACTTTCTTGCAGTAGATGCAATTAAGGCCAGCGTGGGAAGAGACGAAAATGAAATCAATGACTTGTTTACTGACTACTTGCGGCAGTATCTGAACATGACTTTTCCTTTATTGGTAGGCGAATGCCAGTTACACGTTAGGGATTTGAATGTACATTTGACTTTCCTGAAAATGAGCCTCCAAGAGCTTTATCCGGTACCAATCGATGGGAATACCAATTATTCTACGGACTGGAACGGTGCCACAATACCTGCATATTTCTCACTAGGGGGGACTTACTGCATTGTTGCGAACTCGACAAGCGGAAATATCGCAAGGAATTTTGTAATTTCAAGAGCAATCTATTTGCCTTTTCCATTTCTCTACAATCGATTTGAATCATTTTCAAATGCAATCTCTGGGGAACGAAGTGAACTTGAAAACATTGTTCGATACGAATTGATGGCATTGGTGCAAGACAGAATTCTGCGGGGTTATGGCGTAGGTTCAAAGCATGGTACGTTTGGTACGGAAAATATTCTCACAAAGGAAGATGTTGAAAATGCATTGAATCTCGCGATACTACTGGAGCATCGCAAGTATCTGCGAACTTTAGGCAGTTCATCTATTTTGTTTTCATTTCTCAATCGTACTTCATCGAACGCAACATTTTTGTTGTTGGACAGGAACATATCTGGCTGGATTGATCCGGCAGAACTCTTTCTTGATTTATTCTCATCGAGAGAATATGATTTGAACATAATGCTCGCTCAGACATTGTATGCTATCGCAGATATGCTTGTGTTGAGGTGGCTGGATTATTTCCATATAATCGATATCTGCGAATTTGTCGACAAAATCGGCGATGTTTCGGACCTTGCCGTTTCATCTTTGGTAGATTATCTATTTCATGAGGACGTCCTCGGAGAATCGATCACCAAATGGATGCATTGCAGGCTTGAAAATGCTGGATACCCTGATTGGTCGTATCGGTATTTGAACTACGGTTGGCCAGATGAAGTGATCGAAGTCCCTGGTCGAACCATTATGTTAAGGAATGACTATAATGAAGTCCGTTCTTTCTATTTGGGTGGTTCATATACTATAGATTTCCCGCCATTAGATCTTTTCTCGGTTGAAGTCTGGAAAGAATTTGCTGTACAATATAAAATGAGCACCTGCGAACTAGCAAGCACACTTGAGGATTTTGTGAAATCAATCGCTTGCAGCCTTCTCGATGAGAAGGTTCTGCCACTTGCGGAAACTACCAGAAATGCGATGGACGGCAACTACTACCATTCTTCACTGAAGGGCGCGCTCAAGAAAGCATTAGAGAGCGGCGATCTAGCCCTTAATCAAGCAATCAACCATGCTCTGAACGCCTCTATAATCATCGATAGAATGGGTGAGGCGCTAATCGATTTCATACACATGAATTGGGAAAGGATTTTCGATCGTAGTGCTGCCATCGACCAGGCGATGAAATCGCTTGCAAACACGATCGTCAACGAAATTGCGCTCCAATCACAGGACTTCAACATTGATTCTTTCCAAAGTGCAGTTGATCAGGTTTATTCAGAAATGAAGTGTTCTTCAACTTGGGGGCTGAGAGAAAGAATCGAGGAATCTTTCGATGAAAGAGTGGATCGCGTTATTAGTATCTTTGAAAATGTGTTTGGACAACTTCCTTCCCAGAGTCCGATCAATCTTCTTGCTCAAAATTTGGGAAATCTTGCATTTGGTTTTGTGGAAGAAATACCAGGTATTGAAGATATCTTGACGAAGGTGATATTTCGTCTTCTAGATGATATTGAAAATGCCTTCAACTTAAGAGGAGACCCGATTCCAATTGCATTTCCAGAAATGAAAGGGTTCACCCTCCTAGCTGAAGATGGGTCCATAACCCACGAAGTTATAAGATCGGCGTTCGCTTTCAACGAGGGGAAGATTGATGCGAGTGTACTGCCATTGGAATTGGAAAATCCCTATACAATTGAAATCACAAAACCTTGGGAGCATACCCCTTCATCTGGATTCTATCCAAATAGGCATCTCACCGATCTCAAAAACCTATCGTTCTCTCCATATGTCACGCAATGGGAGGTTTCAATCAATGGTTCCCTTTATCTTTCAATCTCATCAGATTTGGATGCGAATTCTCTCATTTCAACCATACCATTGAGCGTTAATGGTTCGTTCGCTTTTAACATGACATTTTCAGTTACAGCCCAGAGTGGTTGGCCACTCATGGGAGTCTACTATGAATCAACTTCAACGCTCGGAAAAGACGTCTTCAATTTTTTGGAGAATGTCTGGTCAAAGATAAGCGGAGGCATGGGATTAGTCTTCAACATCGTCAACCATATATTCTCCTTTACAAGGACGATTCTATCAACGGCTCTTTCTTATGCCGTAAAGGCGATCCAAATATTCTCGGATTCGTTGCAAACCGTGTTCTCTAGCATCGTTAAATTCCTTGAGCACGGCACGAACTCTGTTCTTTCATGGGTTGTCGAAAAGATCGTCTCTTTGTTTGGCGAACTCCAGTTTAATCTGACGATTTATGGCTTGAAATTCATTATTGCGATAAATCCCATCGATATCGCGCTTGGCTCTACAAAAGATCTACTAAAGATCACTTCCCTGTTGTCGTGCGGAGATACGGAGTTCTCAATCTCTGTGAGGTTCTTGAAAATTGCCACTGGCGATTATGATTTGATATCTAATGCGACAATCGCAAATGGCGAATGGAGCCTTGATATTATAATTGATCCACTTATGAAAATTTTCAATCATTTTGTCGAAGTAAAAGGTCTTCTCGGCACGATCTCCTTTGAATTCAAGATGCCTGAGATCACGCAGTATAAGCAACTGCAATTCTCCCTATCTGAAGTTCCCATCATCGGCCAATTCCTTTCCAGAATTCCTCTTCCAATTCCAGGTATAGTTGGTTCTATTGATGCTGGCTTTGAGATGAAATATAACTATCCAATGGCAAATCATGTCGTCATCAATGAATATGAACAGAACCCTCCCAGTACAGACTTTGGTCGCGAATGGATCGAGCTTTACAATCCCACTGATTACACGATCAGTCTTTCAGGCTGGAGAATAGAAACTTCACACGGTGTCCAGAAATTAGATACGATTGGTGATGACCAGATTCTCCCAAAATCGCATAAGGTAATTGTCCTTACTGGACAAGCTTTGGATAACGGCGGGGAGAGGAAGTTCCCTCTAAGTGAATGCATTGTGCTGCTTGATTCGTCGGGCCATCGCGTTGATGTAACGCCATGGACGACTGATTTCTATAACGACGATCGTACGTGGCAACGCGCATATGATGGCGGAGACCGATGGGTGTTCAAGTCGGAGAGCTGTGGTAGGCCGAACGGCAAAAAAATTATTACGCCATCGAGCCCAGAATGGATACGAAAAACACTTTGGGATGCTGCCGCGCAGACTTTTTCTGAACTCTCTCTTTCGAGCACTGACCTTAACGCATTGGGAACATTATTGAAGAAGATATTACACAACATTACGGAAAGATGCATTCGTGCTATCGGGGACACCATAATAGAATTTCGCATATTTGTCGAAATTGCAGTATCTGATGTTGCCTCAACAGTGAAATCTGGATTTGCATTGAGCTTGGTAGTGACAGGGGATTTCATAGAAAGAGCGCTCGAGAACATCTCCTCAATCATTGTGAAAGCAATCAAGAGAATTGCGACCCCTGGCATTTCCGATGCTATTGGAAAAAACATTTCTTCTATCTTCGAGGACGTTTACATTCGATTCGAAGTTTTTGGCTCCACTGGTCTCCCCAAGTTGTTATTGAGCGCCCCATCGAGTGGGACATTTCGGTTCGAGGCAGTCATCGAAGCAAATATTCCTGCGATCTCACGTGTTTTAGGGGACAGCGGGGAAAGGACGAGGATCAATCTCGGAGTACGAATTTGCAACGTGCCAGGTCTTATCCTGTCCCCTTTATTCAGTACAGGAACGGAAAAGAACGTTGATATCTGGATATTCAAAATATGTCTGTTTCCACAAGGTGTTTAGCTGCTTTGCCTTTTTCGCATGCTCTCGCTAAGGACTATTCTTCATTGAAGTAATTGATATGCGATCGTCTCGCGAAGTTTCAATATATTTCCTACGGAATATCCTAGCGTATGGATATTTGCGATATGTCGCCCACTCTTGAGATCGGAAATACCAGTTGGCTCGAAGAATACGGATGGGCTATCCTGGCATTTTTCTCTCTTTTTGTTCTCTCTCTCTACCTATGGTCATACGTCTCGAAACATTTTGAGAAAATGAAGACCAAGGAGAGCAAGTACTTTGACGCGGACGTTGTTGAGTTTTTGGGGCGGACAATCAAGTCGCTGATCGTCATATTTCTTATCTTTTCGCTGATTTACGTTACTTCTTTTGTTTCAGAATTCTTTAGAGAGAATATATGGAACTTTTACTCTGGATATATGATTGAAATCATTTTCATCATCGTCCTTTTGCTCCTCGCGATCCTGGTAGGGAAGATTTTGCGGAGAATCTCAAAGAGTGCGAGAGTAAGATCATTAAAGGATGGGACCATTCATACGAGTGCGGTTGAGTTCACAACTCTGTTTTTGAGTTATGTCCTCTATGTTATAGTCGCTATAATCATCCTTTTCGTACTCATATCAATGATTCCGGGCGTAGACCCTTACACTGGATTGGCAGTTTTTTTGGAAAGAAATCAGGTAGCTCTTGTATCGACATTTATTATTATACTCGCGATTTATCTCATTGTCAAATTGATTGAGGCGATCTTTGAGGATTACAAATTTAGGACAAAACGATTTAATCCGCAGGCAATCGATCTTTTTAAGGTGAGCTTGAAATATGCGCTTTATCTGGTAGCCGCTTTCACTGCAATTTTCAACTTCTTTGCGCTTATAGAATTGGAACTGGTCGGCTTCCTTTTGGTCGCAATTTTATTCACATTTATCATCATAGGGATTATCTTCTCGTATTCTACCGCTCGGAATATCGTTTCGGGGTTTACGATTATGGAAGTCAATCTTTTTGATGTTGGAGATTACATAAAAATTGGGGATAGTCTTGAATGTGAAGTTCTTGAGAAGGGAATTGTATACACGAAAGTGAGGACCCCAATGGGGGAAATCATCGATATTCCGAACCAAGAAATCCTCAGAAATAGAATCTACAACTATTCGCGATCTGGAACATATGGTATTTCTCTCGTGTTCGAAGTCTCTACTGATGTTCCATATGAAAAAGTTGAAAGTCTTGTTAAGTCCGCGGCGGCCAATGTCTCAGGGATCGTTGAAAAGCGTCTACCTGAGGTAACTGCGCTTGAAATCAATAATGATAAAATAAAATACGAAGTGGTAGTATTTACAAATGCTCCGACTGAATGCAGAAGGATCCGATCGGATTTCATAACACATTTGCTGGAAACGTTTAGGAAGAATGGCGTAAACATTGCGTGAATCAGGAAGGAAAATCTGATCGGAGGTGCGGCTCCATATAAATCATAATTGATCTTCTCATACTCCTTTCATTTTCTATATCTTATGAAATTTACTAGGAAGTCTTTTTTGGAGTTGACCTATGTACATTCATTGTTGCTGATATTAATTCATTACAACATCTTTGGTATATCTGAGAAAATCTTATTCTGCGGAATTGTTATACCTCTCGGGATGCACTCGTGGAACTTAATGCAATATTGGCCCTATTGATCTTTGGCGTTGTTTATCTCATAATGGTTCTAGACCTCGCTGATAGAGCCGTACTTGTGATAGCAGGTTCTCTTCTGATGGTTGGCCTCGGCATCATATCGGAAGAACAAGTGATCAGATCGATTGAATGGAATGCTATTGGACTGATATTTGGTATGTTCATCCTCGTGGGGGCGCTTGCTGAGAGCGGGTTTTTCAGGTGGATAGGCCTGCATTTTCTGCAATTAACAAAATTTGACTCGGTAAAGATTTTTATCGTATTCTGTGGCCTCTCAGCTCTTCTATCAGCATTCATGGATTCGATCACTGTAATGGTTTTCATGAGCTCCCTGACCATTGAGGTTGCCTCTATACTCAAGATTCCACCATTGCCTCTGATCATAGCTCAAATATGTTCGGCCAACATTGGCGGCAGCGCTACAATCATGGGTGATCCACCTAACGTCATCCTTGGGACGGCTTTAAACTTTGGGTTTATGGATTTTGTTGAGAATACTGGCATGATCGCCGTTATCGTTTTCTTTTTTAATCTCTTCCTCTTCATGATACTATATAGGCATAACTTCAGGCGACACGATATTAATGTGCATGAAATCATGGAACAGCATAAGGACTTAGATCCTTTCTCGGCGGTTAAGGATCTCAGACAGATGCGAATTGCTTTGGTCATTTTCGCATTTACAGTCACGTTGCTAGTCCTTCACAATCTTTTGGATCTACTAGTTGCATTTGTCGCCGTTCTTGGGGGCGCTCTTGTTCTGTTGTTGGGTAGAAGAAGATATGATGAACTCATACAGAAGATCGACTGGCACACGATCGTTTTCCTCGCTGGTCTTTTCGTTATGGTGGGAGGTCTTGAATCCGCTGGTGTCTTGACTGGATTTGCTCACGCGATCGCAGATATTTCTGGCTCAGATTCATTCATCCTCCCTACACTCCTCTTCTGGTTTGTTGCTCTAATCTCGGCGGTCTTCGACAACATTCCAGTCGCAGCCGCAATGGTTCCTGTATTGAAAACGCTTTCAGCTGATACCGGAGCGAGTTTGGGTTCACTGACCTTCACAACCGCACTGGCATGCGATATTGCAGGGAACGCGACTCCGATCGGCGCGTCTGCTAATGTTGTCGCCTTAGCGGTTGCGGAGAAAAACGGCATTCGTTGGTCATGGAAATACTATTGCAAAATCGCGATTCCTATCTTACTCGCTGTACTCATCCTAACTAATCTGCTTGTTCTCCTCTTAATCTGGTGAACTCAATGGCATTTCCTCAATTATCTGCAATTGCTCATTTCTAATTTCTTCGTCGACGCCTATTCCCATTGCCTGCAATCATTCAATGAGCTCTTGGCCCTGCATATACGGCCTTAGAACTTTTGGAATAGTCACCGTACCATCACGATTCTGATAATTCTCAAGAAGTGAGGCGACAGTCCTCGGCAATGCAATTCCAGATCCATTCAAGGTGTGGACAAATTCGCTTTTCAAATGAGGTTCAGGCCTATATTTGATCCTTGCCCTTCTTGCCTGAAAATCCGTAAAACAGCTACACGAAGAAACTTCCAGCCAAAGTCCTATTCCTGGCGCATGAGCTTCAATGTCGTAAGTTTTTGCCGATGCGAAACCGAGATCGCCTGTGCAGAGTAATCTCACACGATATGGGAGTTCCAATCCCTGAAGAATTGCCTCTGCGTCAAGAAGAAGACTTTCGAGTTCATCGAATGATTTTTCTGGTAGAACAAATTTGACGAGTTCGACCTTATTGAATTGGTGTACTCTCACAATCCCTCTTGTGTCAGCGTGACGGCCAGCCTCTCTTCTAAAGGAAGGCAAATACGCGGTATAATAAATCGGCAGATCCTTCTTGTCAAAAATTTCGTCCATGTGGAGATTCGTGACAGGCACCTCAGCAGTTGGGTTCAACCATAGGTCATCTCTTTCAATCCAGTACATGTCATCTTTAAGCTTTGGATATTGCCCAGTGCCAATCACCGCCTGTCTGTTAACAACTGCCGGTGGAAACACTTCAATATAACCCTGCTGTCGATGAACATCAAGCATGTAATTGATAAGCGCTCTTTCCAATCTCGCACCGTCTCCTTTCATCACATAAAAGCCGGATCCTGCAATCTTCGCGCCTCTAGCGAAATCAATGATGTCAAGATCTTCGCCGATCTCAAAATGCGTTTTTGGTGGAAAATCAAACACCCTCGGCTTTCCAAATTCTCTAACAGTAATGTTATCTTCACTGTCGCGACCAATGGGGACAGAATCGTGGGGGATGTTCGGCATGTTGAGCACAATCTCGGTTCTCGTATTCTCCAGTTCTGATATTTTTGTATCAAGCTCCTTAATTCTCTCAACGATCCTCTTCATTTCATCGATCTTGCTCTTTTTTTCATCATCCTTCAATTTCGGTATCTCTTCTGCGACCGAATTCCTCACCCTTTTGAGTCGATTGCTCTCGTCGACCATTTTCCGCCACTCGGCATCGACTCTCAGAAATTCATCGAGGAGATTCTCTGGGTAGCCTCTGTTTCTAAGGGAGGCTCTTACCAGGTCAGGATTATTTCTGATCAAGGCGATATCCAGCATCGGCTCACCTGTTTGCGTTATCATTCTGTTTGCTCAAAAAGACTTGCTTCACAGAGTAATATGGTATTGCCTCTTACTTCAACCAGTTCCGATCCTGTTCGATCGGCAAGTTCTTTTGCAGTAGTCATTCTCTCTAAACCCGCTGTTTCGAGAATTCTGATCTTTACAATTTTATTCTTTTTCAATTGGCATTTTATCTCTTCAATGATGTTTTCCGAAATACCGCCCTTCCCGATATGGATACTTGATCTGATCTTTGTGCCCATACGTCTCAATTCCGTTTTTGAAATCCTCGACATTCTTTCGCCATCCTCTTCTCTTTTAAGTAAGGTATTCTCCTGATATTTCCACAACTGTAACAATGAATTACTACTCGACCCGCTCGTAGCCTTACGCGGCAATTCTTACCTGGAATCAGTGGATAGAGACATTCACGGCAGTACATTAAGTCACCTTTCGGCATCGGGGTATTTGTTCTTAATCCGATTCGCCTTGCCAGTTCCACATACCTCTTTCCGCGAGAAAAATTGTTCCTCAAAGCTTCAGATTGGGCCAACGCTAATAGATATTCGATTCGTCTTTTCGCAATTCGATGTGCTTCCTTGTTATCGATTCTTTTCTTTGCCGTGGTTCCCACTCACCTTTAGATTCAACAAAGATAATTTCCCTTTTGCTTCAGCTAGCATTTGATGCGGTTTCGTAATTTGTTCTCATCACAATATTATGTTCTGATAAAAAGAAATCGGAAGAATTTTTTGAACTACTCATCAGCCTTATATACCAAAATATTAATGTAGCCACCTCTTGGATTATTAAGATTACTGGTGATCTATTATGGCACGGAAACCAGGAAGGATGTATCGCCAAATAAAGGGACAAGCATATACACGGAAGGAGTACATGGGAGGCGTCCCCGCTCCGCGCATTTCCCAGTTCGACATAGGGAATCCAGCAGGTGATTTTCCGGTTGTACTTTCCCTCAGAGTGAAAGAACCATGCCAGATACGACACACAGCTCTTGAGGCGGCGCGTATCGCAGCAAATAGGGTATTATCCAAAGGTGTAGGTACTTCCAATTATCACCTGAAGGTTAGGGTCTATCCTCACAATGTGCTGAGGGAACACAAGATGGCAACTGGAGCTGGTGCTGACCGAGTTTCAGGCGGAATGAGGGCGGCCTTTGGAAAACCAGTGGGTACAGCGGCGAGAGTTCAGCCCGATCAACCTATAATAACAGTGCGCACGACTGTGCAAGGAGTCAATGCCGCTAAAGAGGCTCTATGGCGCGCAGCGATGAAGCTGCCCTCCCCATGCTATACACAGGTTGAAAAGGGTGCAGAACTGCTGACCTAAAATCCTCCTATTTGTTCATAGCAAGGGAACGGACTTGTACGATTTCAAATTTGACATTGTGGCGAAATGGATCAATGGAAGAAATGCCAGATCTGTTGCTCTCCAGATGCCTGAGGGCCTCAAAATCTATTCACAATTCATTGCCGAGGAACTTGGAAAGAGGACCAATGCGGCTATGCTCATTATTGCTGATCCGTGTTATGGTGCGTGCGATATTGCAAGGGATTTTTCGGACTTTGCAGACGTTCTCGTGCACTTTGGTCATACAGAAATACCTACACTAGCATATGATGACCGAATTCTTTTTGTTGAGATCGGCGCAGATATTCATTATCAAAGCCATCTTGTCGAACTCCTTCCAAAGTTGGAGAACAGGGTTGGATTGATTGCAACGATTCCTTTCCTTGGGGAGCTCGAAAAAATCAAAAAATGGTTGGAAGAGAACGGCAAACAGGTCTTTATCGGAAGAAGAAAGGGTCGAGCAAAATATGATGGCCAAGTCTTGGGCTGCGATATTTCGGCGGCAAAGGACATCTCTGAAGTCGTTGACCAGTTTCTTTTTATCGGAAATGGTGATTTTCATCCACTGGCAGTCTCCATCGAAACTAAAAAAGAAGTTATAATCTTTGATCCAATTACTCAGCAGGTTCGCGACCTTGCAGACCTGCCCGAACGGATCCTCAGACAGAGGCATGCTGCGATCTCGAAAGCCTCGACCGCAAAAAAGTTCCTCATCCTTGTGAGCACGAAAATCGGGCAAAATAGGTTGGAACTCGCCATGCATCTGAAAGAAGAGGCGAGGGAACATGGTAGGAAAGCGGATGTTGTCGTAATGAATGAATTCAACCCCGATCTCTTGATGCCATTCGAAGCTGACGCCTATGTATCTACGGCTTGTCCCCGCCTTGCGATTGATGATTTTCTTAGATATCCGAAGCCTATTCTGACACCCATTGAATTTGAAATCGCGATCGGAATTAGACGATGGAGTGATTATCACCTCGATTCTTTTTAGTTTTTTGATGGTGAGCGACAACACTTAAGTTTATGATCACTTGGATCAGACTAATGTCGCTTCAGGACTTTTGATTTCTTCAATCGAAAAGATAGAATATTGCCATTGATAATCATGACTTGTGTTTACCGCACGCACGATTCTGGACACCGCAAGAGGTTCTGACGCAAGAGTTGGAATCGGATTTGTTGGGGATACTCAGGGCGCTCATCGCATCACTTCGGCCGCCAAGAGGATCGGGCTAGGTAAGCCCATTATATTCAATGATCCCAGGCGCCTGGTAGAAGCATTGAGTTCTGGCGAGATCGATGCAGCTGTCCGGGGGAACTTAGACGCTCATTCAACGATCTCCGCCATTAAGACTATTTTCTCATTGGACCGCATATTTAGAATGGCCCTTATGCAGCCCAGGAAAGGCATGATTGTCCTCATTGGTCCTGTTGGGGTTGACGAGGGGTGGACAGTGGAGGACAAAATCGAAATGATCGATCTTGGAAGTAGATTTCTCACGAATTTCAATATTGAACCGAAAATTGGAGTACTTTCTGGCGGGAGGAAAGGGGATCGAGGCAGACATCCTATTGTCGATAAGACGCTCGACGATGCAGAGTTCATTGTTCGGCATTTCGCCGGGTCTGGACTTGATGTGAAGGATTGTGAGATTCTCATCGAAAATGCTATTTTAGATCGAAATCTGATTCTTGCGCCTGATGGTATATCAGGTAATCTCATTTTCAGGACACTTCATTTTCTCGGCGGCTGGCGTGCCCTTGGAGCGCCTGTTTTAAATCTTGAAAAGGTCTTTATTGATACATCGAGGGCTAAGAAGAGTTACATTGATTCGATCGCACTCGCGTCAGCAATTGCGAAAATGAAAAGGTGAAATTGAAATATATTATGAGAAGTGTGTGAAATATGCGATTAGAAATCGATGGAAGAGAGGCCAATATCAAGTTTTCTGCATGTCATCTTATCACAGAACACCCTAAATGCGGTCGCCTTCATGGTCACGTTTACGTGCTTAGGATGATCGTTCATGGGGAAAAAGGGGAACATGGAATGATCATGGATTTCACCGAGTTGAAAAGGATTATGAGAAGAATTGTTGAGGAATTCGATCATCGTGTCCTTTTGGCTGGCAATTGTCCGCGGATGAAAATCACGGTCGGGGAAGAGGTAATTGCTGAGACATCTGGCAAACGTTATGTTTTTCCAGCAGAGGATGTTGTCATAATCGATGCTGAGGAGGCGAGTGCCGAGGAAGTCGCCCGTGTTCTTCTCTCGCGAGTGTTATCGGAGGTTAAATTCCCTGCAAATGTAACGAAAATTGAAATAGGGATTGATGAAGAGCGTGGCCAAAGTGCTTGGGTCTCCCATAACATTGGATAGGGGGAATAGTGAACGACCATGAGAAGGGCGATCGTCTTACTTTCTGGCGGTCTCGATTCCACCGTTACCCTAGCATACGCGATATCGAAAGGGTATGAGACAATTCCGCTTACATTCGTATATGGCCAAAAACATCATCGGGAGTTGAGATCAGCAAAGGAGGTCGTACAGTATTACAAATTGAAAGATCACGTGATACTAACTCTAGATCCAAGAATTTTCTCGTCGAGCGCACTGGTTTCATCTTCTTTGCAGATACCCGAAAAAAAGAAGGTCGATGAAATCAGCGAAGACGTCCCTTCAACGTATGTGCCAGCACGCAATATCATATTCCTGAGCATAGCTGCAGGTCTTTGCGAAACGGAAATGGCCGATGCGATCTTCATCGGTGCCAACTCAGTTGATTTCTCTGGGTATCCTGATTGCAGACCTGAATTCTTTGACGCGTTTCGCAGAGTTCTCGAGGTCGGGACAAAGAGGGGTGTCGGAGGAAAGCCCCCTGAATTAGAAACACCGATACTGTTTCTAACGAAAGCCGAGATAGTGAAATTGGGGAAATCGCTCGGTGCACCGTTGCACCTGACTTGGAGTTGTTACAAAGGTGGTCAAAAGGCATGTGGAAGATGCGATTCGTGTCTACTACGTTTAAAGGGATTTAGAGAAGCTGGTCTTAAAGACGAAATCGAATATGAGGTGACTGAATGAGAATCTCCGAGATCTTCTATTCATTGCAGGGTGAAGGAATTCTTATCGGCACGCCGAGCTCCTTCGTGAGGACGTCGGGATGTAATCTGCGGTGCAGATGGTGCGACACGACGTATGCCCAAACTGGTGAGGGCGTTGAACAAACGATCGATGAGATTATTGAAAAGGTCAAGGGATTCGGCTCGCGATATGTCTGTATCACTGGTGGGGAGCCCCTGCTTCAGAAGGACATCTATAAATTGATCAATAAGCTGCTCGAAAATGATTATGAAGTTTGTGTAGAGACGAATGGGTCTATTTCGATCGAGGAAATGCCATGCTCTGAGAATCTAGTGGTGAGCATGGACATTAAATGTCCTTCATCAGGCATGGCGGATAAAATGAACCTTGAGAATCTCGAACTTCTTTCGCAATCGGATCAGTTGAAATTCGTTGTTGCTGACAGGAAGGATATGCTTTACGCTAAGGAAATCATACAGAAATATGAGATTCAGGCAACCATTGTTATGACGCCCGTCGGTGGTCTTGATCTGAGGCCGGTCGCTGAATGGGTACTGGAAAACAAGTTGCAAGTGCGTGTTCTGCCTCAATTACACAAGATAATCTGGGGAGATAAAAGGGGCGTTTGATCTGAGGAGCTCATTTCAGTCGTTTTGAACTTGGTCAAGCCGTGATGGCTGATTTCCCCCCCACAAACCCATTCCCCAGTAAGATCTCCAAAGTTTTGTCAGGGGAATCTTACAGCGCCGGGAATGTTGTAAAACACAAGTCCAAGATAAGCGATAGCATAGCAATGATTAAATAGGAGCTTGAAAGTGTCATCTTGACTAGAGCCGGGAGAAACATGAGCGAGTCGGGATTTGATTTCATATTGCTTTTGCGCTCAGCTCCAGTTTCATTGCTGTAAACCCGGCTTGGTCGAGGTGTTTCTTATGACTTCGCATCAAGCTGCTGAGGGCGCATCATATCAAATGAAGAGAACTTCGGGTCTGGATCGCAAAAAAGTGTATACAAGTCATTTTAATGTATTTGCAACGACGGATTCAATCCCTCCTTATGTTGAGATTTTTGACACAACGCTTAGAGATGGGGAACAAACACCTGGAGTTGCCCTTTCACTCGAGGAGAAAATAAGAATCGCTGAAGCGCTTAACGACTTAGGCGTTGATGTCATTGAGGCGGGTTTTCCAGTCATTTCCGAAGGGGAAAGGGAAGCTGTCAAGCGGATTGCTTCAATGGGCCTTCAGTCACGAATTTGTGCTCTCTCTAGAACAACTTTTAAGGATATCGATACAGTCATCGATTGTGGCGTCGATTATGTCCATACATTCATCGCCACTTCAGATGTGCATCTGAAGTATAAATTGAAGATGACAAGGGAAGAGGTAAAGGCTCGAGCGGTCAGCGCAATTGAATACGCAAAGGCACACGGTTTGACCGTCGAGTTTTCTTGCGAAGATGCGACGAGGACTGACCTGGACTTCCTGAGAGAAATGCATCTCGCCGTGCAAGATGCGGGGGTCGATAAAATCAACCTACCCGATACTGTGGGTGTGATTTCGCCGCCGGCGATGGAACGTCTCGTGGAAGAAGTCATGAAATTCACACGTGTCCCTCTCAGCGTGCACTGCCATGATGATTTCGGTCTTTCAGTTGCAAACTCAATCGCAGCGGTGAGGCGTGGGGCAAAACAGGTGCACGTATGTGTTAATGGCCTCGGAGAAAGGGCTGGGAACGCTGCGCTAGAAGAGGTTGTTCTTGGCTTAATGGCGTTTCTTAATGTCAGAACAAACGTTGACACGAGGAAAATTGGTTATGTCTCTAAGACCGTCTCGAACCTGACTGGTATTCCGATCCCCGCGAACAAGGCGATTGTTGGAAGCAACGCCTTTGCACATGAATCTGGGATACATGTTCACGGGGTGCTCGGAGATCCCTCGACATACGAGGCATTCGGCCCCGAGCTCGTGGGTATGGAGCGATCAATAGTCATAGGGAAGCATACTGGTGTTCATTCTGTAAAGGAAAAACTTAGGGAATATGGTGTTATACTAAGTGATGACCAGGTTGCACAAGTCGTCAGCGAAATCAAGAGATTGGCGGAAAGTGAAAAACATGTCGACGACAGCGAACTCGTTGCGCTTGCATATCACATCGCAGGGCAGCGTCCTGATGAAGAGCGCAAAGTCACACTCAAGGAGTTTGCTGTATTTACGGGCCTCAACATTACACCAACAGCTGTTGTGAGCATCGATGTTAATGGAGAAACAAGGCGAGGGTCGGAGATCGGTGTTGGTCCAATTGACGCAGCCCTGAAGGCGATCAGGCAGCTGGTCAGTGAAAAAATCTCCCTCCTCGAATATCGGCTAAGTGCTATTAGTGGGGGAAGCGATGCCCTGTGTGAGGTCGGAGTAAAGCTGCAATACAATGGTGAAAGGAAATTGATGTCCGTGGGTAGGAGCGTTGGGCCAGATATCGTGCAAACAAGCGTTGATGCTGCAATTCAAGCGATTGATCGCTTATACACGCGTATTCATAAGGAGGGTGAAGCACGTGACGAAGGTAGCCGAAGGACAGGGAAAGACAATCTCTGAAAAGATCCTTTCTCTCAAGTCCTCAACTGATGCCTACGCAGGAGATTTCGTTGAAGCAGAGATCGATTACGTCATGGTTAATGATGTTACAGGACCTATCGCTTTCAGGGAATTCGAGTCGATAGGATGTGAGCCCCTGAGGGATAAAATCGTCCTGATCCCAGATCATTTCGTCCCTAACAAAGATGTTCCTTCTGCTGAACAGGCGGCAGAAATGAGGCGTTTCGCAAGAAAATACGGCATCCTCAATTACTACGAAGTCGGGAGGGGGGGTGTTTGTCATCAGGTTATGGTTGACGAGGGATTTGTCGCGCCTGGTCGACTCATAGTCGGCGCCGATTCTCATACATGCACTTACGGCGCACTCGGCGCGTTTTCGACTGGTATCGGCAGCACAGAAGCCGCAGCTTGTTTTGCAGAGGGTAGACTCTGGTTTCGCGTGCCAAATTCAATATTAATCCAGCTTGAAGGACGCTTGAGCGGTTTTGCAACAGGAAAAGATCTCATCCTTAGCATTATCCGAGACATCGGGGTTGACGGCGCAAATTACATGACCTTGGAGTTTTCTGGAAATGGTGCGCGATCTCTTAAGATTTCAGACAGATTGACCGTATCGAATATGTCAGTTGAGGCAGGTGCGAAAGCAGGTATTTTTTGTCCAGATGAAAGCGTTTTCAGTTACCTCAAAGGAAGAGTGAGAGGAGGTTACTCGCCTGTAATGCCTGATGAAGGCGCGAGTTATAAGTCTGAAATGTTTTACGATTTAGGTAGTATCGATTGCATGGTTGCATTGCCACATTCTCCTGGCAACGTCAGACCTGTCAGGGATGTTGATGTGGAAATCGATCAAGCATTTCTCGGTTCATGCACAAACGGCAGGATTGAAGACCTAAGGATAGCCGCATCGATCCTCAAGGGAAAGAAAGTTCATCCTTCAGTAAGGATGATCGTTGTTCCAGCGAGCACAAGGGTATATCACCAGGCTCTCGAAGAGGGTCTATTGGAGATTTTCGTCAATGCTGGTGCATTTATTTCCGGCCCCACATGTGCAGCTTGTCTTGGTGGGCACATGGGTGTTCTTGCGTCTGGCGAGCGTTGTGTGAGTTCGACGAATCGCAATTTTATCGGAAGGATGGGGCACAGGAATTCGGAGGTGTACCTAGCAAGTCCAGCTGTTGTCGCCGCAAGTGCCGTTACTGGGAAGATTACACATCCTGATGATGTGGTGTGAGGGTTTCATATGCAATCAATCAGAGGACGTGTCTGGAAATTTGGTGATCATGTCGATACTGATCAGATTATCCCTGCTGAACGCCTGACCAGCGACAATATCGAGCGACTCGGTCACTTTATCTTTGAAAAAGTTAGGCCTGGATTCGCGTCGGCAGTCAAGAATGGTGATATAATTGTTGCTGGACGCAATTTTGGATGTGGTTCAAGTAGGGAGCACGCACCAAGGGCGCTCAAGCAAGCTGGAATATCATGTGTCATCGCGGAAAGTTTTGCAAGGATATTTTTCAGAAACTCAATTAATGTAGGACTCATTCCAATTGAATGTCATGTTGACGCCGAGGAAGGTGATATCGTAAACGTGCTTCTAGAAGAAGGAATAATCATCGATGAACGGAGCGGCCAAAAGTTCTATTTCCACAGATACCCGCCTTTTATTAGCGAACTGATCAAAGCTGGCGGATTGATTGCGAAAGTGAGGGAGAGAAAAAAATGTTCAGAATTGCGGTGATCCCAGGAGATGGCATCGGTCCCGAAGTTATTGGAGAAGGACTTAAGGTAATGCGTGTTCTCGAGGAAACTGGCTCACTCAAGCTTGACACAGTGCAGTTGGATATCGGGGCTACGAGATATCTTCAGACTGGGAAGACTCTGACGGATGAGGACCTTGATATCCTCGTTAAGCAGGACGCCATTTACTTTGGAGCTGTCGGGGATCCGCGTGTCAAACCAGGTATCCTAGAAAGGGGCATCATCTTGGCTATGCGCTCCTATTTCGATCAATATATTAATTTGCGCCCCGTAAGATCCTGGATCAATCAGGGTCGATTGAAATTGACGAGGCCTTTCAATATTGTCTTTTTGAGGGAGAATACCGAAGATTTTTACTTAGGGGCCGGCGGCGTGATCTCAAAAAAAAGTCAGAATATATCAATTGTTGTCAAACGGAGCCTCTATAAACTCGATTTGAATCTGGCGGCTTCCTGTCCTGGCGACGATGATTTTGCATTTGAAATCGGTCTCCTTTCGAGGAGGGGAGTGAGGCGATTCGCCGAATATGCGATAGATTATGCGAAATCGCGAGGGGAAACGAAGATCACGGTTGTTGATAAAGCGAATGTCTGTACGGCCCTCTATGGCCTTTGGAGAGAGGTTTTTGATTCGGTTGCAGAAGAAAAGGGTATTGATATCGAATATATGTACGTCGATGCGATGAGCCAAGCGCTTGTCCGGAATCCCGAGAAGTTCCATGTTGTTGCAACTCCCAATATGTTTGGGGACATTCTGACAGACCTCGGTGCGGAAATCCAGGGGAGTCTGGGACTGGCAGCTAGTGGAAATATCAATCCAAAGGGTGTTTCGATGTTCGAGCCAGTTCATGGAAGCGCACCCGATATCGCCGGTCGTGGGATAGCAAACCCGATCGGGGCAATACTTGCTGCGAAGCTGATGCTCGAGCACTTCGGATGTTGGAACATGGCTAGGCGTGTGGAAGAGGCCGTCGAGCGCACAATGGAAGAAGGGATCGTCACGCCCGATCTGGGGGGCAGATCAAGAACAAAGGAAGTCGGTGATGCGATTGTTAATTATCTGATGAAACACTGAATCTCGGTAAATCGGTCCTATGCGAGGTCGGGAATCTCTCTGGTTGTTTTGTTACTTCTCTCATACCCGTGGATGTTTAGAAATTGATGCGCTTACTCATTTCGATCGGTAAATACATCGGTCGGAACGGTTTACCTTCGATTTCTTTCTTGATTTTCTGAATGAAGTCATCAGTACTCATCACGATATTCTTATTTGTCGCCCTCTCGTAGATCGTGAGTGTGTCTGACGAAAGCTCTTTGTCACCTATCACAATCACATAGGAAACCCAGTCTTGTTTCGCCTCCCTCACTTTTTTGTTCACTGTCTCGCCACGATCATCAATCCCTACTCTGATTTCCTTATTACTCATTTTTCTTGCAAGCTCCCGTGCCCTCTCAACATGTCTTTCGTTGACCGTGAGTATTCTCACTTGCTCTGGTGTGACCCACACGGGCAAGCATCCTATGCCCCCCTCGTTCTCTCTCAACACAGCCGTGTCAAGCAACATATAGAGGTACCTTTCAATCGTCCCTATGATCGCGGTGTGGAGGATGACAGGATATCGCTTTTTCCCCTCCTCATCGACGTATTCAATGCCGAAACGCTTCGCGTTGCCAACATCGATCTGAACAGTACCAATCTCTCTCGCTCTTCCCATTGAGTCAAGGATATGGTATTCAATATTGACTGTCCAGTAATAGTTTATTCCTTCTGGATAGAAATGAAGCAGCGCGGGTTTGTTGTGTTTGTTGAGTAGTTCAAGAATGAGGTCTTTGTTTGCTTCATATGCTTCCTTTGAGGAAAAATTGACCAGCATCTCATAATCGCGACCGAGCTTCGCCGCTTCTTCGTAAATCCTAGCATCAAGTTTGCTAAACCATTCTTTCGCTTCGCGAAGATCGCGGCAGATGACATGCAAGTCTGGCATGTTCATTCTTCGTGTTCTGAAGCAAAGCATCGTTTCGCCAGACTGTTCAAGCCTATATGAATCGGCAACTTCAAACGCACCATATGGCAAATTCCTGTAACTGATGTTCCAGTTACGCATCATCGCAAATTGTTGGTGGCACGCTGCGTATCGCATCACAAAATCTTTTTTCTCCCCCTTGATCACGTAAAGTCGATCTCCAAAAAGCTTTGCGTGCTCTCTAACGGCGGGTTCATCGAGGCTGAACATGTTTGTTCCTCTTATTGTGTAGACTGGGATGCCGAGATCATTGACGATCTGGAACGAATATTCAGCGACAAGATCAAACATCAGTGCACCGATCGGATTAAATGCCATGTGGCCTACGTCGCTCAGAGCTTCCCACTGTATTCCAAATTTCCTGCAAAGCCTCAGATATTTCGGCTCTCCAACTAGTTGCGTTTCCTTTTTCAAAGCCTCCTTTTCCAGCATCGCCCTGAAGCATAGTGATCCGCCCTCAAAATCCTGTGGAGCATATTCGCTGCCATCGGGGGTAAGGACAAGAAAGCTTTCCTCACCTTTGATGACTTGTTTTTCCTCTTCTGCCAGGATATGTCGTGATAATTCAGAAAGTGGATGACCCTTGCAACTGATCCTGAATGCCTTATACCATCCAAATGGGGCTCTGTAGGCCTCAATACCCCTTTCGATCAATAAATTATGTAGGCGCTTCAGTAGTTCCTTGCCTGTTTCGGGATCAGAAAGTTCAGAACTGAGGTGAGCATAGGGATAGACGAGAACGCGCTCTGCGTTCACCTTCTCAACCGTCTGAAGAATATCCCCAGCGGCTTGCGCCGCAACTTTTTCAACTTTACCCTCATCATTTTTTTCAACGGCAGCGAAAACGACGAGAACTTCTTCAAAGCGACCTTTTTTCTCGTGCTCTGAGATCTCTTCTGCCATCGGGGTTGGTTTCTTGACTTCGAATTCCATGTGATCTGCGTGAATGTAAAGAACTTTCATCGAAAGGGCAGGTAATGTTTGCATGGTATAAAAGAATCGTGATGTTCTGGATGGATTGGTTATTTGGTGAGCGATAAGATAAGGTTTATATGACGCAAATCGATGTGCTCGCGAGCATTTCCATGAGCCTTGCCATTGACAGAAAAGACTTGATGGGCGCGTTGAACCTAGGATTCATCGTCCTGATCGCAATTCTTTTGATCAGCGCCAGCAGCGTTGCCATTCTCGTCTACGAAGGAACAAAAAGTGAGTCCTCGCCAGCTCTTCATAAGGCGAAATGGGGCGATACTGTCAAAGTCGATTACATCGGTAGATTTGCCGACGGAAGGGTCTTCGATACATCATTATGGGACGTCGCTTCAAACAATGCGATGTATCCTAAGTCTTTATCATTCACGCTAAGAAATCAAAGCGAATATGAACCCCTCCAATTTAGAATCGGTAGTGGACAAATGATCAGGGGCTTCGAACGGGGAATCATTGGAATGGCGGTGAACGAGACGAGAGTCATTGTTGTTTCGCCACAGGACGGGTACGGTGAACTTGATGAATCGAAACTTGTTACTCTTCCGCTGGTCGAGGAGATACCGGTTTTTGAATCCTACAATATCACCACCTTTGTTGAAAAATTCTCGGTATATCCAAAGGATGGTCTCACAGAAAAGGATCCGAAATGGGGATGGGACATCATCTGCCTCGAAGTCAATCCCCTTACGAACAAGGTACTTGTAATGAATACTCCTGCTCCCGGTGAAATTTACAAGATTTATGTTGATTCACAATCTTCATCTGAAACTGGCTGGTATGTAGAAGTCGAAAGCGTCGAATCATCCGCTAATGGCGGAGCTGGTATCATCCGGGTACACCATCTTCTCACGAGCAGTGATGCAGGTATGATAAAAGGAATGGACGAATTTGGAAAGACATTCTATCTGCATGAAGTTGATGAGAACGCGGGAAAAATAGTTTTAAATTACAATTCTGAGCTTGTTGGGAAGACGCTCTATTTTACGGTTACCTTGTTGGATATCCTATGACTATTGCCACTCCTTCCAGTTCATTTTTTTAGGTTCTATCGCAAAATTATGTGACGTCGTTAGGATTTAATTTCTCGACCAATTTCAAATTGGTCAGCTTGCGTTCGAGGACACTTCAACATATATCCTTTCCATCATCTCTGCTGCTCTGTCCCATGAGAACTCTTTTGCCCTCTCTCGTGCTTTACGACCGAGATCTCTTCTGAGATTTTCGTTGGCTAGTAACGCATTGATCGACGATGCTAGTTCTCTTGCATTCCTTGGTTCCACTAGGATTCCCGCCTCTCCAATAACATCGGGCAAACCTCCTGTTTTTGATCCGACAACTGGTTTCCCATATGCCATTCCCTCTGCAGCCGCAATCCCGTATGATTCGATCAGTGAAGGCATCACAAAGATTTTGCATCTTGAGAGAAGGTCGTGTTTCTTTTCTTCGCTGACCTTGCCCAAAAAAGTTATCTTCTTCTCTAATTTGAATTTCCTGACGAGGCTCTCCAACCGATTTCTATCAGGTCCAGTGCCACAAATGATCAATTCTTCATCGACATATCTCATCGCTTCTATAAGGTATGGAAGCCCCTTCGTTCCGACGAGCCTACCGATGAATAGTATAAAATCCTCTTCTTTGTTCAATCTCTCATCTGGTGGAAGGTCAACACCATTCGGTACAATTGACAACTTTTCGGCTGGAAACCCTCGGGAAATGAGATCCCTAGCGACAAAGTTACTGATGCAGACGATTCTTTGAAACCCATTCCTCTTTCTGCTGAAAAGCATGTCGTTTATAATGCTCAACGGACGGAGTAGCCCTACGCCCTCACCGTACGCATTGTGCCAGGTTAGTACTTTGGCCGTATTCTGTGAAACTACTGGCTTTGTGTAACCCCTAGCCCACCGGTAATGAAGGTCAATTACATCGGGCTTCAATTCTCTAAGGGCTGCGTCGATGCCCTTCGTCCAGATCATTGGAGGATTATATATGTTAAGGTAGGAAGATGGCAGTCGTTTAATATGATACCCGTCAACCTCTTCGTACTCCTTAGTTTCCGGCAATTTTCCCGTAACGACGATGACTTCGTGACGGGAAGCCAATCTCTTTGAAATATGGTGGATTCGGTGCTCAATTCCACCAAAATATGGGTAGTGAAATGGATTAACGATTGCGATTCTCATTGCTTCTTCTTCAACCTCCTGCTCTTGAGATACGCGCATATGAAGCTGATCGCAATGATGATGAGAATCATCAGCAGAGTGATTGTCTGGGCAGTGCCAGTAGATAGCAGTGCAAAGAAAAGGCCGCTTGCAGCTAAAATGACCCCATATTTACCAATTCCGCCGATGAACGTGTAAGCAACTGATTTTGCATACGACCATTTGCAGATTGCAACAAAAGCACCGAGGAATGGAAGAATTGGCGCAATCCGATTCAGCAGAATGATCCTTTCATCGCCCATAACGAGGAAATCTTTGTACTTGTTCACCGCTTTTTCAATTCGATGCGGGATCTTGATCTTCTTGACGATCAAATATAGTGTCGTCAGTCCGAGAAATTCTGAAACGGCGATTACTCCTAAAATCGCTAAACCGAACCATGATTCAGGGATTGTCATAAATATCATTACGGTAAAGAGCTCAGGCAAAGTCGGAAAGACAATGGCGTCGATGTAAAAGAGAATGAATATACATCCCAACATACCCCAAATGCCAAGCGGTAAGAAATAGGAATAAATAACCTGGCCAATGTCAATCATCTGAACATGTACTCTCATTCACTTACTTTATCTTTCCGCCAGTCTCCGTTTCTTTTCCTTGATCACATACTCATATAATTCACAAAGTTTTTTTACACTTTCAATGGCCGAAAACTGCTCCGCCCTTTTTCTTATGGCTTTTCCATTTTCCTTCGGACAGTTAATCGCCTTCTCAAGCGCATTGGCACAGCTCACAGGGTCATCTTCAAAGAGGAAGTGAAATTGGCCCTGGCCAACGACCTCTGCGACAGCTCTATAATTAATGCCTGCCACAGGCTTCCCACACGCCATTGCTTCGAGAATGACCAGCCCCTGAGTCTCGAATTTTGATGCCGTGGCAAATGCATCACACGCAGCGTAATAAAAAGGCAATTCTTCGTCTGATACGAAGCCCGTGAAGACTACCTTATCCGAGATACCCATTTGACTAACCATATTCAAATAATGCAATCGAGCGGGACCGTCACCGACGATCATTAGTCGCACATCATCAACTCTTTGTGCCAGTAATGCGAACCCCTTGAGTACAAGATCGATATTTTTTTCCCAAGAGATTCGGCCGAGGTGGAGGATGACTTTGTTATTCTCTAATCCATATTTTTTTCGTACCGCGGAGCCATCGATAGATGGATTGAATCGTGCGCAGTCTATACCTGTGGGAATTACTTTTATCATCCTTATCTTAGGTGCCTGCCGTCGGAGTTCTTCGCTGATCGCATGGCTTGGTGCGATGACTGCGTCCGCGCGTTCGAGAAGTTTTTTTATATAGAACCATGAGAGTTTGTTGATGACTTGTTCTGGGATTGGTAATCGCATGAAGTACTTAGAGGCATCCGTCACCATCGTATGGAATGAAATGACGACTGGTTTCTTCAGAGTCCTGCCCGCGAACATGCTTCGTAGAGCCATGTAAAAAAGTCCATGTGTATGGATTACATCGACATCTAATCTTTTCAGAATCTCACATTTATTGGAGGGAAATGGTGCGATCCTATAACCTGGATACTTCTTATATCCAAAAGACCGAAAGTAGTAAACGCCTTCCTCTCTGTCCGAGGGATTTTCTGGCTCTGGAGCAAATATTATGACCTCATGCCCAAATTCCTCGAGCATCTTCTTTGTCAATAAGATTGAGGTGACGACGCCATCTCGAGTTGGCAAATAACTTTCCGTGAACATCGCGATTCTCACGGCATCACCGCACGGTCGAGTGCCAACCTTATTTTTCTTATGACATCCGAAGGATTTTTTCCAAGGACGCGAATCATCGGTTCTTTCCCAAGACCCCCTTTATCAAAAATCACGTCTGGAACAAATCCAGCCTCTTTGATTGCTGTATCGGTCCCCCACTCCATAGTTTTTCTCCCCTCAGGCTCCTCAGCCCTGCTGAACGAAGCGACACTCAGGCCCGCGAGTCTCAAACATGCGAGGATGTTCTCATGGTATCGAATATTGATAGCCGATCGAGTCGATGGATCATGTTGCATCGCTGCGAGCACTACCATTGCGATGTGTTTTGAAGCGCCAAAGTCGAGACAGCCGAGATGAACTGGCCTATCGCCGACAACACCGATTCTCCCCTCGAGCCCGCAAACTTCGTTAGGCCCGCGTGCGCATGGAAGTGCGTATACGAAATTGATGCCAACCTCTGGAACCCATGAAGTCGGAAGAATAGACTCAAGTTCTCTCACAGCGGACTTGAGCGATTTCATGACCGTATATCGTTCCGCCTCCTTTTCCGCCGTTGCCATCGGATTGACGATCTTCATACCTTTTCCAATAGTATAATGCATGCCTATTGAATCGCTCAGTCTATCTCGCGCCAAGTTAATCGCTTCTTTTATGGTCTTTCCAGTTGCGAGATAACCAGCAATGTACGCAGAAAGAATACAACCTCCGCCGTGGCCACGGTGCTCGACACGACGCGAAACAAACTCCACAATTTCGTCGCCAAGGCAGAGCGTGTCGATTATTTTTTCGCCTTGTAAATGGCCTCCTTTGAGGAGGACTGATTTAGCACCCATATCCAGGATATATTTGCAGGCCTTTGTTCTGTCTTCACCTGACCTAATCCTAATGCCTGTCATCGCTTCGGCTTCTGGAATGTTCGGCGTCACAACCGTTGATATTGGAATTATGTCGTCCTTAAGCGATCGAATTAAATCCCCCGCATATAATCGATCACCGGCACCTGCCACTAGTACGGGATCTACGACAATCGGTGAATTCAGCTTTTTAATCTTCTCCGCAACCGCCTGTGCGGCCTCAGCACTGTATAGCATTCCAGTTTTAATTGCTCCAATAGGTGTGTCCTCAATGATCGCGTCAAGTTGAGAAATAATGTGATCAACTGGAATTGGATGGATTCCATACACGTGCTGTGTGTTCTGAGAAGTCACAGCAGTGAGGACTGAGACGCCGTGGATTCCCATGGAGGCAAGCGCTTTGATGTCTGCCTGGATCCCCGCCCCACCAATGGAGTCCGATCCGGCAATCGTTAATACGACGAACATGGTTGAATATTCCCTCCCGTAAATATTTTTCACCCTTCGTTCACGCAATCTGTTTTTTTGACTAAACTGCAGGGATATTATACTAATAATAACAACCCTACGTTTCAACAGATTTAAATAGAAACTTGTGTATGGAACGCCATAATGAAGGCAACCAGCGGGCACTTCGTTTTCAAGAAAAATACATCATACAAGGATCTAGCAAAAATCTTTCCCGAACTTCTGAAGACATTTCTTGAAGAAACTGATCAATTGCCTGAGGATGAGGACGTACTGCAGATGTTCATCCACCTTAACCAAGTGGAATTGGAGAGGGATAGAAAGCCTGAGGGCTACAACAGAAAGGGAAAGATGAGGCTTGTGTTCCCGATTAATAGGAAGGAGTTTTACATAAGGGGGACATCCAAGGGTGGCGAGGTCGTTAGGGTCGCTGAAAAGCTCAGCCGAATGCTGACAAAGGCTGGTGTCGCCCATGACCTCGAATGGGATGCTCTTTCATTCATCGAAGAATAGTGAAAGGTGAACGGAGGCTCATTGATCCAATGACAGATGAACCGAATTTCTGCGCAGGAAAAGCAAACTCAATCATAAGAAGGGCAATTGATGATTATGCACGATTCGAGGGAATGCGCAGAGCTTTTCAAACGAATTTTGATAATCAGGAAATCAACAAGCTCAGGATTGATGGCTTCGAGCAAAGGAGGGAGAGGGCAAGAGCGGTAAGGCAGAGATCCTTTTCCGACAACTCCCTTCTAAAAAAAGCAATTACTAGGCTAGAGGCAAACGGGATACGGGTGCGCATCGCATCGACAAAGGATGAAGCGCTCAATATGATTCTTGAAGAAATTGGAAATGAGAAACTTATTGTCAAGTCGAAATCGAACGTTACGAAGGAAATCGATTTGACCCATTTTCTAGAATCGAAGGGGATAGAGGTCGTTGAGACAGACGCAGGTGATAGAATCGTTCAGCTCGCAAAGGAACGCACAGTGCATCCAACCGGTCCAGCACTGCACCTAACAAGATATGATGTGGCGCAGATCCTCAGCGACCATCTTAATCGCCCAGTTGAACCGAACCCTGATGAATTGACAGAAGCGATTAGAAAAGAGATAGCAACGTTTATCTCGAGGGCATCAATCGGAATCACTGGTGCAAATTTTATCGCTGCTGAGGAGGGCTCGATCGTTCTTGTGCATAACGAGGGCAATATCACAGCATGCGCGCGGAGACCCAAAAAACACATTGTTGTTAGTGCAGTCGAAAAGATTGTTCCAAATCTAGATGAAGCGATGAATTTTGCCAAACTTCAGATTCTCTATGGTACTGGCAGTCTGAACAGCTCTTTTATTGATGTGATTAGCGCTCCTAGCAGGACCGCGGACATCGAGAAGATTATGTTTTATGGAATGCACGGCCCAAAGGAGGTCGTGTTAATCCTCATCGACAATGGAAGGAGTTCAATTGAAGACAAAGAGGTCATGTATTGCATCAACTGCGGAAGCTGCTTGTTGAAATGCCCAGTCTATGATGTTCTTGGTCCCTCATTCGGAGGTCACGCGTACTTGGGTGGTAGGGGTGTATGTTTCACTGCAGAGTTGGAGGGCTTAGAAAAGGGTATCGAAGGCGGTCTTACATACTGTACTCAATGCGGCCTCTGCGCCGAGATGTGCCCTGTGAAAATCGATACGCCAAGATTGATGCGGGATATGAGGTACAGAGCCGTGCAGAAAGGACTCCTCCCAACGCCAGAGCAGGAAGAAATGATTTCGAACGTAAGGCAATGGGGAAACCCATGGAATGAACCGCCGGAGAATAGAACGCAATGGTCAGATGGTTTGGACATTACAATTAATGGGCCCGTCCTCTTTTTTGCGGGGTGTTTCAATTCACTCCGCGCACCAGAAATCCCGAGAGCGGCGGTAGATATCCTCGTCTCCGCGGGGTTAAATGTCTCCTACCTGGGCGCTGATGAGGTATGTTGTGGCTCGCCTTTTCTGAAAATTGGGGCAAGAGACGTTTTCATGAAACTAGCACTGAAGAACGCTTCTAGAATGAAGAAAACAGGTGCACGAAGAATCATCACGTCCTGCCCAGGATGTTACAACACGCTGTCTTCTTATTCGCAGTATATTCCAGGATTTGATTTGAAAGTCGAACATATTTCTCAAACGATCGTATCATTTCTCAGAGATGGAATACTCGAACTTCGAATGCAACCCATGCATGTGACCTACCATGACCCTTGTGATCTTGGTAGGCACCGAGGGATCTTTGAGGAACCTCGCACGATCCTCAATGCGATACCTGGCCTAAAGCTAACTGAAATGAGATTCAATAGGAATAAATCGATCTGCTGTGGCGCCGGTGCTGGGGTAAAGAAGACCCATCCCGAACTCGCATCATTCATCGGCAAAAGAAGGATCGATCAAGCAATCGAGACTGGTGCGGATTGCCTCATCACTACTTGCGCCTTCTGTGAGAACAATTTCAGAGATGCACTTAAATCTTCAAACAAAGGGATTGAAATTATTGACCTGGTTACCCTTGTCAAGGAACTCTCGATTTTTTCATGAGAGCAATCTTTTCCAGACCTTTTTTAACCTAAGTTTCTCTTTTTTTATGAGCTCTTTTTGCCTTTTAAGAATCTCGGTGCACTCCTCGATTTGTTTCTTCACAGCATCGGGCGATGTTCCCCCATAAGATCTTCTCCGTTTGACACAAGCTTCGACCGAAAGAATCGGAATGACATCATCATCAATTCTCTCGGAAAATCTTCTCATCTCGTCAACACTCAACTCTTCAATCTTCTTACCCTTTTCAATCGCGTATCTCACAATCTTCGCTGAGACCTCATGTGCGTCCCTAAATGGTACCCCTTTCAAAACAAGGTAGTCGGCTAGATCAGTTGCATTGAGATATCCTTCAAGAGCTCTCAATCTCATCTTTTCTTTATCAAAACGTAGTGTCTTTATTGCTGGCACGAGGATTTCGAGTGAGGATCTTGTCGTGTCCAGAGCATCGAAGAGGAGCGGCTTGTCTTCCTGAAGATCACGATTGTAAGAGAGGGGGAGTCCCTTTGCAAGCATCATGATTGCGTTGAGGTTTCCGACGACTCGCGCGGTTTTGCCTCTGATAAGTTCAGCGATATCGGGGTTTTTCTTCTGCGGCATGATCGAACTGCCAGTTGCATAGGTATCATCAAATTCAACAAATCCAAACTCAGGAGTGCTCCATATGATGAGCTCCTCACAAAGGGAGCTTAAATGGATCATTGTCATCGCACAATTATAAATGAATTCTGAGACAAAGTCCCGATCAGAGACAGCGTCGATTGAATTTCGCGAGGGGCGATCAAAACCTAGAAGCTGTGAAGTATACGATCGGTCAATGTTGAATGTTGTTCCTGCCAGCGCAGCGGATCCAAGTGGACAGACGTTAATCCTTTTATAGGTCTCGGCGAAACGATCGAAATCCCTCTCAAGCTTCGAAAAATGAGCAAGTAAGTGATGTGCCAATGTAATCGGCTGGGCGTGTTGCAGATGTGTGAACCCAGGCATGATCGTTTCGAGATTTTGCGCGGCTTTGTTAAGCAGAATCTCCTCGAGAGAGCTGAGAAGGGACATGAGTACGAGTGTGCAATCCCTCATCAACATGCGCAAGTCCGTCACTACCTGATCATTCCTGCTCCTCGCAGTATGAACTTTCTTGCCGATACTTCCTAAGCGATTAACCAATAGGAATTCGATGCCAGAATGGATGTCTTCGATATTGTCAGGAAGAACCAGTTTGTTTGTTTCAATGTCTATCAGCAATTCCTTTAGCTGGTCGATGATTCTATCACATTCAGCTTCCTCGATGATTTTCTGCTTGCAGAGCATTTTGACATGGGCGATGGAGCCGACAACATCGTACCACGCTAGACGTCTGTCCCAGCTCAAAGAAGAAGTGAAGGAGAGGACTTCATCAGCGATTCTTACCTTGAATCTCCCCTTCCATAGTGTTTCCTGACTCACCCGAATTCACCTGTCTTTTTCGTATTGCCGCAATCGTCTTCAATGGAAGTCCCCAGACATAAATAAATCCTTTTGCCGCAGTGTGATCGAACTGGTCTCCTTTGTCGTACGTTGAAAGAGCGACATCGTACATCGAATAGGGTGATGACCTCCCTACGGGTGTTGCGGCTCCCTTGTACAATTTAACCCTCACATTTCCAGTCACGTATTCCTGGGTCTTATCAATAAATGCGTCGAGCGCCTCCTTAAGCGGACTGAACCATAAACCTTCGTACGCAAGTTCTGCGTATCGTTGTTCTATAATTCTCTTGAAGTTTAGGAGATCCTTTGGCAAAACAAGTTTCTCAAGGTCTTGGTGTGCCTTAATAAGGACCGTAGCTGCTGGACATTCATATACTTCTCTTGATTTGATACCGACGAGTCTATCTTCGATATGATCGATTCGACCGATACCATTTTTCCCCGCGATCTCATTCAATTTTTTGATGAGTTCGACAGGTTTCATCTTCTGTCCATCGATCGATATCGGAATCCCTTTTTCAAACCCGATATCGATGTATGTTGGCTCATCAGGTGCCTTGGCCGGAGAAACGGTCCACTCAAAAGCGTCCTCTGGCGGTTCTTGGCTCGCATCCTCAAGAATACCGCATTCAATGCTCCTACCCCAAAGGTTTTCGTCAGTGCTGTAGGGACTCTCCTTCTTGACTTTAATCGGAATCTTGTGAATTTTTGCGTATTCTATTTCATCCTCCCTCGTCATTACCCACTCTCTCATTGGCGCGATAATTTCGATGTGCGGTGCAAGCGCGCCGATCGAAACATCAAATCGGACTTGGTCGTTCCCCTTAGCTGTGCAGCCGTGAGCTATATAGGACGCCCCCTCCTTTATTGCCACATCGACTAGTATCTTCGCAATTAGTGGTCTGGCAATCGCCGTGCTGAGTGGATATGTACCCTCATAAAGTGCATTTGCCTTTAGCGCCGGAAAGATGAACCGTTCTGCAAACTCGTCCTTCGCGTCGACCGCATAGGCATTGGATGCCCCGATCTCCTTTGCCCTCTTAATATCTTCATTGATGTTTCCAGGCTGGCCTACATCAACCGAAACTGCAACAACATCGAAGCCATAGCGTTCTTTCAACCATCTGATCGCGACGGACGTATCAAGACCGCCCGAGTATGCCAACACAACTTTCTTGACCTTAGAATCACTGGATAACATCTTTATCGAGGCGTCAAATCTTGAGTTATTATAAAACAATGATGACTTGTCAACGACATTTAGATGAAACTCAGTCTTCTTTTGGACATCTTAAATTCAGTGTTAAATCAGTCTCTCCGAAGACAGCGAGCTTCTCAATTGTCTGAAATCGGTCATCATCCTTAATATTCATTTATTTTTAATCGAACCCTGAGTTCAGAGGAATATGGACATGCTACGTGCTGCAATAATCGGAGGCTCTGGTTACACCGGCGGAGAACTAGCCCGCATTCTTTGTCGCCATCCTAAGATGACAATCGCATCAATGACTTCGAGACAGCATCCCGGTGTTAAAGTCTCCAAAATTCACCCGTTCCTTGAGGGATTTGTCGATTTGAGATTCGACGAGAAGCTTGGGAAGGCGATGGATTGCGATATTGTTTTCGTTGCAACTCCATACGGCGCCTCCATGGACATTATCCCAGAACTCATTGACAGAGGTATCAAGGTCGTTGACCTTAGCGGTGATTATCGTCTCAGTGATCCGAATGTTTACCGCAGATGGTATGGAATCGAGCACAAAGATCCAAAGAATCTGAAGAGTGCGGTCTACGGAATCCCTGAGCTTTTTAGGAATGAAATTGCAAAGGCACAGCTCGTGGCTAATCCTGGTTGCTATCCGACTTGTGCTACGCTCGCGCTGGCGCCTCTGGTTGCTGAGGGAATAATCGATGGGAAAATCATTGTTGACGCAAAGAGCGGGACTTCCGGCGCTGGAATGGAACCGACGAAAACGACGCATCACCCTAATTGTGGCGCCAATGTGATCCCCTACAAGGTTGGAACTCATAGGCACACACCCGAGATTGCAATGGCGCTCAAAAGGATCGGAAAAACTCCGATTGATGTGATCTTTACACCTCACCTTGTTCCAATTGTTAGGGGGATTTTATGCACCTGCTACGGGTCACTTGTCAAAACAATTGAACATGATGATCTCTACTCAATTTATCAAAAGTTCTACAAAGACAGCAAATTTGTCAGATTGAACAATATCCCCTCGATTCCATCCGTGGTCGGATCGAATTTTTGCGAAGTTGGATATGAATTCGCGGGTAACGGAAATCTCGTGGTCCTAGGAGCGCTTGACAATCTTATAAAGGGTGGAGCAGGGCAGGCGATCCAGAATGCGAATATCATGTTTGGCATTGATGAAGAAATGGGGCTCGACTTCCCCGGCATGGGGGTGTGATATTTGAAGATAATTGATGGTGGTGTCACAGCTCCGCTCGGATGGAAGGCGGCGGGGGTACATGCTGGCATCAAAAAGGAGAAACTGGATCTGGCGATTCTCTATTCTGAAAAACCTGCAAAAACTTCGATTGGCTATACTCAGAACAAGGTCAAGGCAGCGCCAGTCGAAGTGATGATGAAAAAGGATCCTGAGTTGCTTCAGGCTTTCGTGATCAACAGTGGAAACGCCAATGCACTGACAGGGACGAAGGGCATTGAGGATGCAATCACGATGATCAAGATCGCTGCTACGGAACTTTGTGTCGAAGAAAATCTCGTAGGTGTTGCCTCGACAGGTGTTATTGGTCGCTATCTTCCAATGGATAAGATTGCTGCGGGAATTCCACTCGCGGTGAAATCACTTGGGAGAGGGAGAGAGTTTGACGAACTCGCATCAACGGCGATTCTCACAACAGACACTGTAAGAAAAGAAGCGGCTTGCCAAGTTACACTTAGTGATGGGAGAACGGTGACAATTGGTGGGATGGCAAAAGGAAGCGGCATGATTTCACCATCAATGAAGGTGTCTCACGCGACGACACTGAGTTTCATTACAACAGATGCCCCGCTTTCCTCGAGACCTGACAAGAAGTGGCAGGAGATACTGGATCACAGCTTCAATATGATCAATGTTGATGGTGACCAGAGCACAAATGATATCTCGGTGTTCATGGCAAACGGATGTGTCGGTGGCCAACCTGTCGACGACGATCCAGTTTTCTGGCGGGCCATCGAATGGACTGCGAAAACACTAGCAAGAAAAATCGCAGCTGACGGCGAAGGCGCGACCAAATTGATTGAGGTAGTCGTCACTGGAGCGCGCACAGCAGAAGACGCACGCAAGGCGGCGAGAGCGATCATATCGTCAAATCTCGTAAAGGCTGCGATTTTCGGATCGGATCCCAACTATGGAAGAATCATTGCAGCTGTCGGCAATTCGAACAGCCATTTTGACCTTGAAAAGATGCAACTGATGATATGTGCAAATGGGACGAATGTCAAGCTCTTCGATCACGGCAATCCTATTCAGTTTTCTGGTAAGACGACCGAAACCATTGCGAGAAAGGTACTATCAAACAAGACGATTACAATCAAGGTCGATTTGGGAGTTGGTAATTGTTCAGCGGAGGCGTGGGGATGCGATCTCAGTTACGATTATGTGAGGATCAATGCACAATACACGACATAGGTGGGGGAAATGGCAGGAGTAGAAATTCCTAAGGAAATGATTCCACGGCTGGCAAAATTGCGTGGCAAGAAAATCGTTATCAAGTTCGGTGGTAGCACGCTCAACGGAAATGGGGACATGGCCAGCTTCTGCGAAGACATCGCGTTGTTAGTCAGTCTCGGCGTCAGACCTGTTATTGTGCATGGCGGTGGCCCAGAGATCAATGATGAAATGAGGAAGCTGGGGAAAGAGGTTAAAAAGGTTGCTGGCCTGAGGGTGACCGATGACGAGACTCTCGAGGTCGTTAGGAACGTCCTTGCGAGAATCAATGGAGAGATTGTAAACGCATTGAGAAATGCTGGGATCAAGGCGATAGGAATCGAGGGGGCAGAGGGCAGAACGGTGATTTGCACAAGGATGCCCCCGATCAAGACAAAAGACGAAAACGGCCGCGAATGTCTTGTCGATCTCGGGAATGTTGGGGAGGTCTCCAGGGTCGATCCTACGCTCATTAATCTTCTGTGTGCGAGCGGGTTTGTCCCCGTTGTTTATCCGATATGTGTTGACGAAAAGGGGAAGCGCGTAAATGTGAACGCTGACACCGTGGCCGCCCATCTTGCAAAGGCTCTAAGATCTGAGGACATTTTCCTGGTCACAGACGTTCCAGGTTTAATGAAAGAGAACGGGAACGGTGCAACAGTCATACCGCAGATTTCAATGAAGGAGATTGACGCACTAATTGCTAGCGGCGTCGTCAAAGACGGAATGGTTCCAAAGCTCGAAGCTTGTCGTCTAGCGATCCTCAGTGGCGTTAAGACGGCGCATATGGTCTGTGGTAAGGTTCCACATTCGATCCTCAACGAGCTTCTTGGAATGGGTGACATGGGGACAAGGATTACCGATTAAATCTCTTTAAATGAACAATGCGAAAAGGCGAAAGCGATGAAATTCGAAGAAATCAAGAAACTTAGCAATACCTATTTATTCTCGAATTATTCGAGGGAGGAAGTTTGCTTTGAAAGGGGTCATGGCGAATTCCTTTACGATTTGGATGGAAATGAATATCTGGATCTCGTCGCCGGGATCGCTGTAAATATTCTGGGACATTGCCATCCAGCAATCACGAAGGCTGTGAAGGAACAGGTCGATAGACTTGTGCACGTTTCAAATCTATATTATATCAAGGAACAAGCGCAGCTGGCTCAGACTTTGGCAACGATTATGCCCGAGCCCTTGAATCGTTCCATGTTTGTCAACAGCGGTGCGGAGGCCAATGAGGCGGCACTCAAATTGGCCGCGAAAAAGACAAAGAGAAGACGTTTCGTCGCGACCTATAATTCATTTCACGGGAGAACAATCGGTGCGCTTTCTGCGACCGGGCAGAGGAAATACCACGAGGGTTTCGAGCCGCTATTGTCGAACTCCTTTGATTTCATCAACTATGGCGACGTTGAAGCGCTTAAGACGGCAATCACGTCGGATACGGCAGCCGTTATACTCGAACCAATGCAGGGGGAGGGAGGGATCGTAGTTCCTCCAGCTGAGTTCATGAAAACTGCGAGGGATTTGTGCACAGAGAGGGATACCTTATTGATTCTCGACGAGGTACAAACTGGACTCGGAAGGACGGGAAAAATGTTTGCCTTTGAACATTTCAATATCGTTCCAGATATCGTGACGCTCGCCAAAGGACTAGGAGGTGGTTTTCCCATAGGGGCGATTATCTCATCAGAGGAAGTTGCGAACGCATTCCAGCCTGGATCTCATGGTTCAACTTTTGGAGGGAACCCTTTTGTCTGTCGTGTTGCTACAACAGTTATTGAAACCCTAAAAAATGAAAAACTGGATAGCCGTGCTATGGAAATCGGGGACGCATGGATCTCACGCATAAAATCTCTCTGTAATGACTTTCCCTTTGTCGTAAGAGGCAAAGGGCTAATGATCGGATTGGAAATGGGCGAGGAAGCAAAACAATTTCAGAAATTCTGCTTCAAGCATAGAATTCTCGTTAACGTGTGCGCCGGGAAAGTCGTCAGAATGGTGCCTGCGTTGATAATCTCTGAAGACTCGATATCGAGATTTGACCAGGTACTTCGATCGTATATTGATTTGCGTGCTAGCGCGGGATCATCGATCTCAGAATTATAATTAATTTTTAATACTCAGATATGCAATCCTCCAAATCTTATGAAAAAAACGAAGCATAAGGAAAGCGTCGCTGAACGGACGCGCGCTTACATTGATTCTCATCCAAGTATTAAAGATTGTATCTCCAAAGACCTTATTAATTTCTCTTCTCTGGCTAGATTGATCATGAAGGAAGAAGGGATAAAAAATGAAGAAGCCGTCATGATCGCCTGCCGCAGATATGCTTTGACGCTCGGGAAACACGATCACGAAAAGGAAATTTTATCAGTCATAGGAAATAGCAGGGTGGAAGTGAAAACGAAGATATGTATCGTGACAGCGAAAAACGACTGGACGGTTCTTCAACGTCTCGAATCCGTTTTCAGAAAGCTCATCAATGAGAAGGCAATCATGCAGGTAATCCAAGGTACTCAGGCAATCACTATCATTGCCGATGAGAAGCTTAAGGGCGAGGTTGTTGCAGCGGTGGGCAAGGAGAATGTTTTGAAGGTGCGGCAGAACCTCGTCGAGATCTCTGTTAAGTCGCCTGAGGTGATCACAGAGACTAGTGGTGTTTTTGCGTATCTTGTCTCCAGCCTCGCAGAGGGCGGTCTAAATATCGTCGAGACCGTGAGCTGCTACACAGATACGATCTTCATTGTCGCAGAGGCGGACATGATCCGGGCATATTCGATTCTGTCGAAATGCATTGAGAGAGCAGAAGAGGTTGGATCTGCACCAGAAGAAGAGGAAGAAGGGGAGGGACTTTAGCAATCTTTGTTTTTTGTTTTTTCGACAATATTAATCAATGCCAGCAAACAATAAAATAGTGGGTGAGTAATAAATCAGATCGGAGACATGACGATGACTAAAATTCCAGTCATCAATACTGAGTTGCCAGGACCTAAGGCAAAGCTAATTATTGAAAATGATGAGAAGTATCTGGCGACTTCCACGAAGGCGTTGCCTCTCGCAATTGAGGCCGGATATGGGAGTACTGTAATTGACGTTGATGGGAACAAGTTTCTTGATTTCACGAGTGGGGTCGCCGTTCTTAACCTCGGGCACCGTCACCCCGCCGTCGTGAAGGCGATAAAGGAGCAAGTCGACAAGTTTATTCACTTCGCTGGGACTGACTTCTACTATGAAGTACAGTCAAGGTTAGCGAAGAAATTGACCGAGCTCACGCCGGGTGGTTTTGATAAAAAGGTCTTTTTCAGCAACAGCGGAACAGAGTCAATCGAGGCGGCTATGAAAATCGCCAAATGGTCAATGCACAAGAGTCAGTTCATTGCGTTCATCGGTGCATTTCATGGGAGAACAATGGGATCATTATCATTAACTGCAAGCAAACCCGTGCAGCGTGCAAGGTATTTCCCCGTAGTTCCCGGCGTCATTCACATTCCGTACGCTTACTGTTACCGTTGCCCTTATCGTCTTGAATACCCTTCATGCGACATCTGGTGTGCGCGGGGTCTCGAAGAAGTCTATTTTGAATCATTCATTCCTTCGAATGAGGTCGCTGCGATTTTTATGGAGCCAATTCAAGGCGAAGGAGGATACATCGTCCCCCCCTCAGAATTTGTCAAGATCATTCACGGAATATCGAGAAAGTACGGTATTCTCTTCGTCGACGATGAGGTGCAGGCGGGTATGGCGCGGACAGGAAAAATGTGGGGAATCGAGCATCATGGTGTTGTGCCTGATATCGTTTGTTCTTCAAAGGCGCTCGGATCAGGCATTCCGATTGGGGCGACGATATTTGATGAAAAGCTCGATTTTAGCGAAAAGGGTGCGCACTCCAACACATTTGGTGGAAATCCTATCGCATGTGCGGCGGCCCTCGCAACCCTTGAAGTTATCGATAAAGAGAATCTCGTCGAGAAGGCGCGGAAAAACGGACAATATCTTCGTAAAAGGCTGGAAGAACTCAAGGAGAAGTACGAGATCATCGGCGATGTTAGGGGGATCGGCATGATGCAGGCAACAGAGTTTGTGCGGAATAGAGAAACAAAGGAACCTGCATCAGCTGAGAGGGACAGAATCATCGAAATCGCATTTAAAAATGGTCTTATACTTTTAGGTTGTGGCAAGTCTTCTATCCGTTATATTCCCCCTTTGACGACGACAATTGAAGAAATTGATACCGGAATTGAGATACTGGAACAATCAATCGCGACTGTTGAGAAGATGAAAAAATAGAGCTAAGGAAATGGATACTCCAGACACGGAGTATCGCCCCTCTCCAAATAGAACGGAAAAACGCACAGAAATGGAATATTATTTAACGGGCGTGTTATTGGTGAGATGCATACCTTGCTATAGGTCGTGTCCTGTGTGAACGAAGAGATGTGTTCGTATCATAGTTACTGGTCCGATGAGGCTCCTCTTCCATCTTTAATAAAATGAACCACCTCCTTACCGATCAATGTTCTTTTCCGTGCGGATCAGTGCTTTTTACGGTTTTGGCAATATCATGAACCCTCTAAGTTCTCGAAAATAGGCATATCCCATTGTGTCATATTGATTGGATACTCATGGAGATTTGTATTAGCTCAGTGAATCGAGAGAAATGTATGCGAATTATCTGTTTTAGTTTATGTTGATTGAAAATGGAGCCACCAGGGAGATTTGAACTCCCGACCTGCTGATTACAAGTCAGCCGCTCTTCCAGCTGAGCTATGGTGGCATCGCTCCTCGTATTTCACAACTAGCATTTATCATTTTTTCATAACAATGCCTATCAATGTCGCCGCCGAATATGTTTACTGAATGTATTGGTGGCCCTTTGGAGTTGGGACCGCCCGTTCTTGGATCATTTTTCCTCTTTATATAATTCCTCTGCCTCTTTTACAAAGATGTCGCTTCCGTATCTCGTTTCACCTTTTGCAAATTTCGAGAGCATCTCCCGCACTATCATGCCCGGTGGCGGGCATCCTGGAATGAACATTCCTTTATCCCTGTTACGGTACTGGCATTTGCCAAGAAGAACGAGTTTGTCACATTTGGCAGGTTCAATTCCTTTGCCAAGCGCGACAACTATTCCTCCGTTGCGCCTAATTACCTCGAGTTCTCCAGATCTTTCCATGCGCTCAAGGGCAACGCTGAGAGCGCCAGCGCAACCACTACACGGGTCGCCCCAAAGGATCTCAACCCCTTTATACAAACCCTTCAACGAATATATGGGCCTTTCAAACCTGATATTCAGGTCAGACAATTGTTCTCCGGCTGTCCGAGGTTTGTAACTATCAAGATCAATACCCTTCGTTTCTGCAAAAAATGCCAAATGCCTAACCTCTCTGGGATCGAACCCCATGATCTTGCTTGCAATGATGTCCACGTCGAATTGATCCCTACCAGCGATAAGGAGACCAGCGTTTGCGGGCGTACCAGTCAGTGGCCCCTGTCCCTGCTGTCCAATGATACCGTCCATAATGACGAGGTTAGAAGAGACAATCGTAGCTAAATCCGCAATGCTTCCGTCGAGACCCATAAAATGAAATCTTCTCTTCCATTGGTGAGGAATGACGCCCTTTAAATTTTTCATGGAGAGAGTCACCGTTGTGTTGATGTGCGTCTTCATAACTGGCATGTTGATCAAAAATTCGCATTCAGCTATTGTCCGTGCGACTCCAATAGTCTCGAAAACATTTGGCTTTTCAACGCGGAGCTCGACGATTGGGTCTTTGTTCAGATCAACGACTTTCAAATCAAGTTCTCTAGCGAGTTGCATGAAACCTGTCTTTTCGAAACACTCAAATGTATTATGGCCTACCATTGACCCCTCTGCGATCGTAATCTCCTCAACTCCTCTTTCCCTAAGCCACTTGACGACTTCCCTGACAAGTAGTGGGCAAGTTGTACTGCCTGATTTCCAGTCTTCGCCCCAGCAGACATTCGGTTTAATAACCACGGATGAAACTCCGTCCAATTCCTTCTCGACGCCAAGGGGTTGAAGGAGATCCTTTAGCTTTTGTGCGATATGTGCTGCGTCAATACGGTGGCATCTGAGAATCGAAACAGGCCAGTGCATCATCACCACTTTTCTGATCGTTATACCCTTCCATCACATTTACTTGCATAAGATAATATCGCTTATTACAACAAATGCTTGCAGGTTTTGGAAGAAGTTTTATTATTTGCTTTGTCTTCATCTTTTAAAAAGGATCGGGTTCGCGGATCCTAATCATGAGGTATCGTCATGGACAAAGAATCATTGAAATTTTTTGAAGAACTCTGTAACAGTCCAGGTCCGGCAGGGTTTGAGAGGGAAACGACACAATTAATGAAGAGTTATGTTCAGAAGTGGGCAGATAACGTTTACGCTGATAGGATGGGAAGTCTTGTTTTCGAAAAAAAAGGTAGCTCAGAGGCCCCTACGATTCTTATACCGGGCCATATCGACGAAATTGGATTCATCGTTACAAGCATTACGGATCAGGGCTTTTTGACATTTCACCAGCTCGGGGGATGGTTTGACCAGGGTCTTCTAGGTCAGAAAGTAATTGTGATGACGAGAAAAGGGAAGCTGAGGGGGGTCATCGCAATCAAACCTCCCCATCTTCTGGATGAAGAAGAAAGGAAGAAGGTCATTACAAAGGACAAAATGTTCATCGATATTGGATGTTCGAACAAAGATGAAGCGGAGGAAATGGGAGTTCGGGTTGGTGATGCGATCGTTCCCGATTCGACATTTTTCACAATAAAGAAGAGGGCTTTTAAGGAAGGAAAATTCATTGGAATAAAGACGCTGGCATTTGGAAAAGGATTTGACGATCGGGTCGGAGCTTTCATCGCTGCTCAGGTTGTAAGAACATTGAAAGAGAAGGAAATCGATCATCCAAATAGAGTCGTCGGCGCTGCAACGGTTCAGGAAGAAGTCGGCTTAAGAGGTGCAAAGACCGTTGCAAACCTTGTGAAACCTGACGTCGCGATAGTCCTCGATGTAGAAATTTCGGGGGATGTTCCTGGTGTAGAACCAAGACAAGCACAAGCAAAACTGGGAGAAGGCATCGCGATCACGACGTATGATGCGTCAATGATTCCTAATCAGCCCCTAAAAGAATTAGCAATCAGCGTGTGCGAAAAGAACCGAATACCTTATCAACTGGCTACGACAACGATGGGAGGTACTGACGCGGGTGCAGTCCACATCAGCAACATTGGTTGTCCAAGCATCGTTGTTGGGCCGCCTACGCGGCATATTCACTCACATGTCGGCATTTTGGACCTGGGGGATGTCGATCATTGCATAAAGTTCGTCGTGGAGATGGTCAAGGTTCTTGATAAATCAAAGGTCGATTCACTGACGCTCATATAAGGGGATTAGGGTATCCTCGACCAAAAATTATAAGAATAGTCAAAGGATGACACCGCTTATCGTTACTGACGGTGTTCATTGGTGAGTTCAATGTCGACAGAGAAAGCAAACGCAAGTGTCAAGGTCTCAAAAGGTGACATTATCAGGCTCGAATTCGACGGCTGGATTGTGGAGAGCGGCGAGCTTTTCGACACGACGGACGCGGGAAGAGCCAAGGAAGCTGGGATTTTCAATGAGAATCTCACTTACGCTCCTATCCCAATCTTGCTTGGAAATGGCAGAATATTTGAGGGGCTCGAAGAGGCCATCATTGATGCGGAAGTCGGTGTTGAAAGGGAAGTCGTTATTCCTCCTGAGAAGGCTGCGGGGCATAGAGATCCAAAGCTCGTGGAAATACATCCAATAAGGGAATTTTTGAAGCAGAATATCGAACCAAAGGTCGGTATGGAAATCAGCATGAAGAATCGTGTCGGAACGATCATCTCTGTCACAACTGGCAGGGTCAGGATAGATTTTAACAAGAGATTAGCTGGCAAGACGCTGAAGTATAGATTTAAAGTCGTTTCGAAAATCGAAGATCCTGAGGAAAAAGTTAAGGCGATTCTTGAGATGGATTATGGCACGAGCGACGGGTTCAGAGTTACTCTTGAGGACAAGAAAGCAATCATCTTCCTTCCAGACGTCTGCAAGTATGATCAAAAATGGCTCATATCGAAGTACAGGGTCGTCTCCGATTTAAGAGACGCTTTGGGCTTCAATATAGTGCAATTCGTTGAAGAGTACGTAAAGAAAGAGGAGGAGTCGAAAGTCGAGGAAAAGAAGGGTGAGGAAAAGGGAAATGAACCTCTCCAAGCTCTTGAGAAGTCCGAGGCCTCTCAATAATCAGTGCGGCTGACAATCACGTCAGTCCCAGCAAGTAATCTTTTTATTACAATATTTTTTATGCAATAACGGGCGTGTGGCCTAGCATGGATATGGCAGCAGCCTCCTAAGCTGCAAGTCAGGGGTTCAAATCCCCTCACGCCCGCATGGCATTTTTTGGATCTGCAGGCAGGAGTCTCTTTGGCGAACAATATGGAAAAATCTCTTTGGCTAATTACCACTGGGGCCGCTATGACGATGCCTGAAAGTGAAATAGGAAGACGGCTATATAGGTAATTAGGATTCATATGGATCTCATCCTTGTCAGACACGGCGAGACGGACTGGAATAGGAATCTCGTGTTCAGAGGGCGCATCGACGTTCCGCTTAACGAAACTGGATTGGCCCAGGCAGCGGCGACGGCAGAAGTGCTAAAGAATCGCGCGATTTCTTTTGTCTATAGCAGTCCACTTCTTCGTGCGATGAAGACCGCTGAAATCATTGCGAGACCACATTCACTTGCTGTCATCGCTGATGAAGACCTCATCGACATCGACTATGGTCTTCTTCAGGGCTTATCTGAGGACGAAGCAAGAATGCGCTATCCAGAGTTGATCGAAGAATGGAACTCGCATCCTGAAAAAGTAAGATTTCCCGGCGGGGAGGGTATCGCGGATGTATGGAATCGGATACAGGATTTCTTGGGTCGCATTTTCGCATTAGCGGAAAGGGAGACGGTGCTGGTCGTTTCCCACAGGATTCCCATTAAACTTATCTCATTAGCCCTCCTGGGCGTGGATCTGGCAGAAATGAATGCGATCAAACATGATACATGTGCGATATCGACATTCCTGATCGAAAATGGATGTGTCCGGGGGTCATTACTCAATGATACCCGACACCTTACGCACCTTGGCGCAGGTCATATGAAGGATTTTTGAAACGATGTTAGTGAGCACAGGTACTGGGCGATAGCGTAACCTATCTTTTCTCCTACCTTTTTGGTTAGCCAATAGTCTCCTAGGAAAGAAGAGGAACCCAATTGCGATTGTCTTTGAGAATAGCTAATGAAGAGACCAGGTGTCCTCGAGATGAAATCATCATTTTCTGGATGGTAATTAGAGGATCCAGAGAAATTAGCGTCATTGATCTCCCCTCTGGAAGGCCAGGTTGGAGTTTCCATCCCCTCTATTTTGATTGACGAATTTGCCATAATTAACTCGCGTGCAATCAATTCACAATTCAATCAGCGAATCAATCCCTTCTCAAAATTCGACCAAATCGCATTTTCGACGTAAATCATTGCAATAAACCCCGCAGAAGAATTTTCTGGGAGAAACTTAAATAGTTGTACATCAGAATCCATCATGGGCGGGAGAGCGAAAATACTTCCCTGTGGGGCATAGGGTGGTATTTTTCATGTATCAAAGGAGGACGAGGTATTATAGATGGTTGTAAATTCTCGAAGAATCGCTTGGGGTACGATGTTATTCGTCTTCTTTTTGATCGCCCTTGCAATTGCAGAACTTATTGCATGGTACCTTGAGGATTGGCTTCTTTTGATTCCGATACTTCTAGTTGAATGCGGCGTGGTAATAATTGTACTCGGGATCTTATTTGCTCTGAAAACCGAGCATAAGAGGACAGACTCGATCACGTCATACTTTGCTTTCTGGGGTTGTCTTGCGTTAATCTTGGGAATATTATGGTTGGCAAACACATGGATTCCAGGAAATGTTCCTGCACTCATTGCTATCTTTCTCATCTGGTTTGCTGTGATGATACTCGTACTTGCGCTGAGAGAGAAATATAGGAAATGAAGAGCTAATCATAAAAATTGTTCAACGTAGAATCCTTCAACAGGAAAGAATTATAACGCATGCGTTTCATAATTTTTTAATCGACATGGTCAAGGAATATGATCTCATCGTCATCGGCTCTGGCGCTGGTATGAACGTCGTTGATCGTGCTCGTCGAGCGGGTTTGCGCGTCGCTCTCATTGAAAACGGGCCTCTCGGCGGTACATGTCTTAATCGGGGTTGCATTCCCAGTAAGATATGGACTTATCCCGCAGATGTCATTCGATTAATAGGAGATTCACATAAGGTAGGAGTAACGGCTGAAGTAATTCGTACCGATTACGAAATCGTAAGAAAGAGAATGTGGAATCTTATCCTTCATGATCGCCAACAGATGGAAAGGGCAGTTCAGGCGGATGAGGAACTTGATTTTTATCATATGACTGGCTATTTCATTGATCGAAAAATGATACAGGTCGGTGATGAAAAAATCCGCGCTGAGAAGATTATGATCGCGTGTGGTGCGAGAACACGCGTCCCGGAGATTCCGGGTCTTGAAGATGCTGGTTATCTCACCTCAGAAACGGTCTTTGACATCGATCGCTTGCCGAAAAGTCTTGTTATTCTTGGAGGAGGCTATAAGGCATGCGAATTTGCTCACTTTTTCTCTGCTTTCGGAACAACTGTGACGATCATTGGTCGAAACCCCCGTCTCTTACCAAAAGAAGAGCCTGAGGTAAGTGCGCTTGTTCTTAAAGAGATGTCACGCTTCATAGATATCCGGGTTAATCAGGAAGTTATCGAGATCAACAAAGGAAGGAAACGGCATACGATTATTTTCAAGAATCGTGAGACCGGTGCAAAGAATGAGGTGGAGGCAGAGAAAATCCTTGTTGCGACGGGAGTGAGAAGCAACGCTGATCTAGTCCGTGCTGAGGCTGGTGGCATAGCACTCGACAATAATGGGTACATTGTTGTCAACCAGTTTCTCGAAACAAACGTTCCCGGTGTGTGGGCGTTTGGCGATGTTATTGGAAGGAATATGTACCGTCACACGGCAAATTATGAGAGCGAGATCGCGTGGAATAACGCTTTCGGGACAATAAAAGTCCCGGTGGATGAGCATGCCGTTCCTCACGCCGTTTTCTGTTATCCACAAGTCGCAAGCGTTGGTTTGACCGAAGCCGAAGCGGTGAAACGGGGTTATGATATCCTCGTTGGAATCAACATGTATTCAAGCTGTGCAAAAGGTTACGCCATGGCTGAAGAAAATGGTTTTGTAAAAGTGATTGTCGAGTCGGCAACAAGAAAGATCCTTGGTGCAAGTATTGTCGGATCGGAGGCCGCAATACTCCTCCAGTCACTTGTCTATCTCATGAATGCCGGCGATCAATCGTACCTTCCGATAGCACGGAGCCAGACAATTCATCCAGCGCTCAGCGAAGCCGTCGTCGGGGCCTTTGCAAGGTTGCACCCTCGTGGACATGACCAATCGCATCAATGATAGTACCGTGTGGACTATGATTGAGCTCGGCATGCTTATGAAAGGGATTAGGGTGTCGAGGATTAATGACCAGTCAAAATCGGGGGAGAGGATTATTAACTCAGTAATGACAAGGTCACAATCCATTACCATCAATGTTCTTTTCAGTTCAGAAGCCGTATGAGCATTTTCACATAGATCATACGGTCATTTGAACTCCCTTCGCATACTAAGGCTTGCCGCCGTTTTCAGTTTCGTGTCTCTTGGCTAATCTCTTCAGAAAGCGCTCGCCAGTAATAGCACAAAGATATGGAATTGGTGGTGTCAAATAAATGATCGATCCAAATAGAGCGAGCATTTTTTTCCCAGTGCTCATGAGACTGATTTTCTTAATTACGGGATCGTGTAGGTCAACTTGTTTGATCATCCCGAAAATCGATCTCAAGATCATCACGTCGGATGCGAAAACCACGCCGACACTCCAGGAGATTGCCTTCTGGAGTGGCATTCTTACACCACTCGCATCTGTCTTTTTTTTGAGAATTGCTCCCCTGAGATCCTCTGCATTCTCACCATCGAAGGTCGTATACGCATAAGCAATCGTACTAAGTGCGTGTGAATCGCTTCCGCCAACAATTGCCCATTTTCCAGACTTACTTCGCTCGGCCGCCAAGTTGTTTGCATATCCATCAATGTGCCCTGCGTTGATCGTCTCGATCGCGTCAACGTCAAGACTCTCGATTCTCTCGCCGAGACTAGGGCAGTGAAGACTGAAAGGATGAGGTGCGATGACAATGCCGTCCTGAGACCTGATTCTGTCGATCGTCTCTTCTACGGTCAAATGAGGCGGAACCTCTTCATTTAGATAAAGGCCTATGATTTCGCCTTCCAGCGTGCTGATTTCTTCTCCGATGACGACATCAATGTCGTTTTCCTTAGCGAATTCTTGTGCTTTGCACGCACCGAAAATCGTGTTGTGATCAGTGATGCACAGAACTTTGAGGCCCACTGATCTCGCCTTTCTCACCGCATCTCGAGGTTCGACGACAGATTCAGGGAATCTCAAAAAACCGAGCCTTGCGATTCCTGAGTACTTTGTATGAACATGAATGTCAGCTCGACTCTCCATCCGGACATGATATCATATTCAATGATATATACCATTCGGGCATTTTGAGTCAAAAAACCCTTTATGTACTTTTCACTGATTGGTCTGAATGCTTAGGAATTGTGGATTTGACCATACATTCTGAAAGCCGAAATTCACTCTTACTGACACGATCGATTTCCTGAATCCTCTGTGGTAAAGTCCTAAAAATGAAAAACTAATGAGATTCTACAAGCGTCTCATCTCTTGGCCACAGCAAACCAGCTTCCCTCTTCCGGCCTCCAACACTTTGACCTTATTGCCACAGATTTCGCAAAGGTATGTTTCCCCAATGTTCGTCATTTCTCTTCCTCCATTTGATCTAGCTCTTAAATTCTAAATTTTCATTTCACTCGACTTGATCTTTTCACTGATCATCTTCCCGTATTCCATGCATTTTGCTATTTTCTCACCTCTGGGAACATACTGGATTTCCAGATCCTCAAGCATGATCATTCCGGCCTTTTCCGCTTGTTCTCGCAAAGCTTTGACCGCACCACCACCCCAACCATATGAACCGAAAAATGCTCCAATTTTACCTCTCGGTCTGAGTCCCTTGAGGTAAACGACAAAATCTGCAACAGTGGGAAATGGACCATTATTGAGCGTTGGTGATCCAATTACCACAGCACGCGCATCAAGAACTTCGGTCATAATCTCACTTCTATCGCTGTCTGATATCCTGAACACTCTTGTTTCAACCCCTTCAGATGCGATGCCTTCAGCAATCAATTCTGCCATCACTTGGGTACTCCCCCACATTGTATCATATACGACCACTGCTTTTTCCTTCGTTTCTCCCTTTGCCCAAGACAGGTAACGACTGATGATCTTGTTAGGATCCTTCCGCCAGATAATTCCATGAGAAGTCGCCAATATTTTTATTGGAAGATCTTTCACCTTTTCGAATGTTTTGAGAACTTGTGAGCCAAATGGCATCAAAATATTAGCATAGTATTTCGCCGATTCATAGTCAAGGACAGATGGATCAACTTCGTCATCGAATCTTTTCAATGTTGCAAGATGCTGTCCGAAACCATCCATGGTGAAGAGAATTCCTCTTTCGACGAGAAACGTGAACATCGAGTCGGGCCAATGGAGCATAGGCGTCTCAATGAACTTCAATGTCAAATTCCCAATTTTCAGTTCCTGTCCGTCATGGACTTCTTGGACATCGAGATTATCATAATGAAGCGATAATCCTTCGACCCCCCTCTTCGAAGCCAAGATCTTTGCGCCTGTTAATTGTTGAGCAAGAGGCAGACTTCCTGAGTGATCCATTTCCACATGGTTGGAAATGATCAAACTTATGTCTTTTGGATTGGTGATTGATCTTATCCGTTCGATCATTTGGTCAAAGAATGGTCTTTTCACCGTATCAATGAGAACATTTTTTTCACCAGTTATCAGATATGCATTATAGGTTGTACCCCTCGGAGTTTTATAACCATGAAAATTCCTCACATTCCAATCGATTGCTCCGACCCAAAAAACGTCCTCTGCTATTTTCACACCCTTCATGAGATCGCCACATAAAAAAAGTAGAGGAACAAATATCTAAACTTTCTGGATCATGTTCATCTCGGACCTCAAGTAGCCACTTGTACGAAAATGACTCTGCTGTTTCATTGTCAATATTTTAATAAAGGTACATGATTCCTCTTTATAATGGGTATCATCGAATCAGTGATAATCTTCGTCAAGAACCTCATACTCGATCTTGGTTATCCCGGCATCGTTTTGTTAATGGCTTTAGAAAGCGCTAATGTGCCACTTCCAAGCGAAATCATACTGCCCTTTTCGGGTTGGCTTGTCTACGAAGGAAAGATGGATATTGTTGCGGCTTCATTAGCTGGTGCTATAGGTTGCACATTAGGGTCAATAATTTCCTATATCATAGGACTTTATGGCGGACGAGCATTCGTCGTGCGCTATGGAAGATATGTTTTGTTCGATGAAAGAGCGCTCGTGGCAGCTGAACGTTTATTCTCTAAGTACGGTGATGCGATTGTTTTCTTAAGTCGATTGTTGCCAATTATCCGGACGTTCATTTCTTTACCCGCTGGAATGGCTAAAATGAATTTTTCGCGTTTCGTGATTCTGAGTTTTTTCGGCTCTCTACCGTGGTGTTTCATTTTGGTCTATGTAGGGTTCGCGCTCGGACCCTCATGGGAAACAATCTTGGAAATTTTCCGTGGATTTGACTTGATCATTGTTGTCATAGTCCTCGTGGTACTGATATGGTTTCTTCTCAGAAGAAAGAACAAAATGAAGAAGCAATTAATTCATCAGGAGGAATAATAATATTCTCCCCTTTCTTTCTGTTCCCTATCAAGTCTTGAATCTAGCTTGTTGATCCTGGGTCTGTTGGTTTCATTGTCTCGTCGAAATGTCACACCGACATCCTTGAGAAAGAGGTTCATCCCTGTGCGCATGTCGAAGGGTCCTTTTCCGAGTCCTTCCTTTCCCGGCACACCTGAAAAGACCATAATAGAGTCGGAGACCATGTCAAGGAAATATATGTCGTGATCGACGACGAGCGCGCTTTTTCCCTGCTTCTCCATCACCCTTCTTAATGTCTTTGCAGCCTCCATTCTTTGATTCGAGTCAAGATATGCAGACGGCTCGTCAAGAAGGTAGATGTCCGCCTCTCTTGAAAGACAGAGAGCAATTGCGACTCGTTGCAGTTCGCCTCCCGCAAGCGTTGAGACCTGTTTTTCATATAGGTGAGTGAGGCCAAGTGGTTCTGCGATCTCGCTTTTGAAAAAACCTGATTCAAAAAAGTCTTTGACGAGCGTATGGAAGAGCTCTTTCACCGTTCCCTCGAAATCTGGAGTTATGTATTGAGGTTTGTAGCTCACCTTGACGTTTCGATCAATCGATCCCATTGTTGGTTTCAGAACACCTGCGAGCATTTTAACAAATGTTGTTTTTCCGATTGCGTTCGGTCCGACGACACCGACGGTTTCACCCACTCTGATCGACCCGCGCTCGACCTTCAGGCTGAACCCAGGGTACTGGTATCCCAGTGGTCCGAATTCAAGAAGCACGGCACTTTGCCAGGTCTCTTTAGGGGGTCTGACCTCGAATTCAATCATTCGTTCTCGGAACCGGATGTTCTCTTCAGCGAGATAACCTTGAAGATATACATTAATCGCTACGCGCACTTGCCTGGGCTGAGCGAAGACGCCGTAAGCGCCCTCCGAACCATAGACAAGATATACGTTATCTGCGAGGAAATCAAGGATTGCGAGGTCATGTTCTATGACGACTACATGTCTCCCTTGACTTAATGATTGAATGATCCGCGCGACTTTGAGTCTTTGGCTGATGTCGAGATATGATGAGGGTTCATCGAAGAAGTAAATGTCAGCATCCTTCAGCAGTGCCGCGGCAATTGCAACCCTCTGCAATTCCCCGCCAGAAAGCTCCCCTAGATCTCGATCAAGTGTGTCTGTTATATCGAGTCTTTCTGCAACCTCATGGATAGACATGCGTTCGGCCACTCGTGAGAGAAGATCCCGTGTGCGACCTTTGTAGGCTGTTGGAATCTTATCGACATATTGCGGCTTAAATGAAACTTTGATGTCGCCCGAGTATAGTTTTTCTAAATAATCATGGAGTTCCGATCCAGCGAAGTGCTCGAGAACCTCTGTTTTCGAAGGAGGATTTTCGTAATTGCCAAGGTTCGGCACTTCTTCACCTGATAGGAGCTTGAGTGCTGTCGTTTTACCAATCCCGTTTGGTCCAAGTATACCTGTGACCATCCCTTCTTTAGGTACAGGAAGCCTGTATAACCTGAAGGCATTCCGACCATACTGATGTACCAGATCCTTTTCCAGCTCTTCTGGTAGACCAATAATCTTTATCGCCTCAAAGGGACACTTATGAACACAAATACCACATCCCACGCAGAGTTCTTCGGAAATGACAGGTTTTCCTCTCTCTCCAATTACGATGGTTTCGACACCAGTTCTGACTTTCGGGCAGTACTTGATGCACTCCAAATTGCACTTCTTTGGCTGACAACGATCTTTGAGCAATGTCGCAATCCGCACATTCTCAGCAATAATGATGCTATTAAAAAAAGTTCCTAATCGCATGATCTTATGTCGCTCAATACCTGAGCATCAAAGCCTTATGTCTGGCTGCGATTCTTCTAAACGGCATGCGAACAGAGTGACTCAGGAAATCTATGGAATTCGGTTCGGACACGATCCGTTTGACCGAGTAATCAAAAGATTTCCACTAGCATGGTCTTTACGTGGTATGATAGGAATCTATCGAAATGCTGAAAAATAAGGCGAAAATAGTATTCATAGATTGGACCAACGGTTTAATTTCTGCTATTCAAACATTAAATGCTCTTATTTATTGTTTGATCTCATTTGATTATGCTATAAAGAAAAATACGACACAGGCCATTCTATTCTATAGATGAACGGCATATAATATGGATATGCATGGCGATTCGAAAACCCGTTTCTTTATCCCTTATATTCTCTATCCTTTATATTATTCCAATGTCATCATGAAACTTCTTAGGGCGCTATGCAGGAACTCGAAGATCTGCCAATATTGTTTTCGAGGGTTGTGGTCTTTTTTTTGGGATTTGCTGAGTCTTTTAGTTCTTTCGACCGTAAACTGTCAAAAGTGGGCATCGTCTTTTTTCTTCAAACTTAGATCGCCGTTTCTGGATCTTTTGTTCACTGTTTGTGGTGTAAATGGTCAAACTTAAATCCTATGTGATTCATTCACCCTCGTTCCATATGGCTAGGGTCCTGGTTTGCACTGCGTGGCCTTATTCAAACAGTCCGATACATCTAGGACACGTTGCGGGCTCGCTACTGCCAGGTGACATTTTTGCTAAGTATCACAGGCTTAAAGGGAATGAGGTCTTAATGGTCTCGGGATCAGATCAGCATGGGACTCCAGTTACAGTCAAAGCTGAAAAGGAAGGTGTTTCTCCAGAGGAAATTGCGGAGAGATACCACCGGATAAATTCTGAAGCGATCAGAGGTATGTCGATCACTTTTGATCTCTTCACGAAAACCCATACGGAAAATCATTTTGCCGTCGTACACGACGTTTTTCTCAAGCTTCTTGAAAAAGGACATCTTTACAAGAAAGAGACACTGCAGTATTACTGCGAAAAATGCGGGAGATTCCTTCCAGATAGGTATGTGGAAGGTCGGTGCGGGAACTGTGGGTACGAAAAGGCCAGAGGTGACCAGTGTGACAAGTGTGGGACTACATTCCTCCCCGGTGAGCTGAATGATGCGGTTTGTACGATTTGCTCCTCGCGGCCAGTGCTTAAAGAAACGGAACACTATTTTTTCAAACTTAGCGCGTTCAACGAATCTCTTTTGGACTATGTCAGCAACAAGCCCTATTGGAAGCCCAATGTTCAGACATTTACAAGGAATTGGCTTGAGGCAGGATTGAATGACAGGCCAATCACCCGTGATATGACTTGGGGAGTACCTGTCCCGTTACCTGGCTGGGAAAACAAAGTCATTTATGTATGGTTCGAGGCCGTCATTGGGTATCTCTCTGCATCGATCGAGTGGGCTAAAATGACGGGAAATCCGGAGAAGTGGAAAGATTTTTGGATGGATCCAGATTCCAAGCACTATTATTTCCTTGGAAAAGACAACATTCCGTTCCATACGATTATCTGGCCGGCTATATTGATGGGATATGGTGGTCTTAACCTTCCATACGACGTTCCTGCAAATGAATATCTCACTTTTAAGGGAGAGAAATTCTCGAAGAGCAGGGGGGTAAGCATCGATATTCCCAACATGCTTTCACGTTTTGACCCAGATATTATCAGATATTACTTAACAGCAAATATGCCGGAAAATAGGGATAGTGAATTCGATTGGGATGATTTTGAAGCCAAAATAAATAACGAGCTCGTGGCTACGCTTGGTAACTATTATCACAGGGTTCTGAGCTTTACTTACCGCAACTTTGGATCGATCCCTTCGTGTAATGGCATGGATGAGGAGAAAAGGAGAGTCACCGCTGCGATTTCTTCCGCGGCAGAGGAGGTTGACCAGTATCTTTCAACCTGTCAGTTCAAAAAAGCGCTAAAAGCGGTAATGGATCTAGCTCAATTCGGGAACAAGTTTTTTGATGGCGTTGCGCCCTGGGCTCTGTTGAAACAAGACAAGGATCGATGTGGATCCGTTCTCAATTTGAACCTTGAGATCGTCAAAGCACTCGCTGTTCTTTCTTACCCGTTCTTGCCCCGCTCAGCCTTTGATCTTTGGTCTTTGTTGGGTTATGAGGAGAGCCTTTTGAGTAAAGGATGGAACTGGATCTTTATCCCCGTTGTTCCAGGTCAGAGGTTGAAGGAGCCTCGCCCACTCTTTTCAAAAATCGAGATTACGGAGGAAACAGCAATGTTCAAAGAGTTTGAAAAATTGAATTTGAAAGTTGGTCAGATCATCAGTGCCGCAGATCATCCAAATGCCGACAAATTATATGTTCTCGAGGTCGACATCGGGAAAAGAATAAGACTTGTTGCCGGTTTGAGAGGTTACTATGACAAAAAAGAGCTTGTTGGAAAGAAAATCGTTGTTGTAACAAACTTGCAACCCGCCAAACTAAGAGGAGTTGAATCTCAGGGAATGTTATTGGCGGCAGAACATTCCAGCAAGGTTATTCTTCTTACGCCTGCAGAGGACGTTCCAGTGGGTACACCAGTTAATTCGGGCATGAATCAGTCTGATCGAGTTTTGTCGTTCCCCGATTTTCAAAAATTGAGGCTCTTGGTTGGTGAAGTCATCGACTCGAGGACGATAGATATCGGTAGATCTGTGAAGATCGAAGTGAGGAACGCAGTGCTCAAGAAGGGTAGCAAGATCGCGGTCTTCCTGCCTTCCCAGGACGCCTCTGTCGGCTTACCGCTTTTAACAGATAATGGCATTCCGATCACTGTAGACGGAGAGATTGAGAACGGAGCATTAATTAGATGATGGCGGACCTTCATGTTCATTCGACCTATTCTGGCGATTGCGATCTAAAAGTCGAAGCGATCCTTGAAAAATGCAAGTCTCTCTCCATTCGTGTTGTTTCGATCGTCGATCATAATTCTCTCGAAGGCACAATGCGTGCACTCGCGATCAAGCAAGACGATGTTATTGTCCTGCCAGGCATCGAGATTACGAGCAATGGGGGACATGTGATTGCTTATAACATCGAAGAGATCATTCCACGCGGCAAAAGTGTCGAAGAGACAATCGATTTGATTCATGACCACGGGGGGATCGCTGCCGCGCCCCATCCTTATCGGTTGTGGTCCGGACTTGGAAGAAAAGAGATTATTGGCAAGAAATTCGACGTGATCGAGACGATTAATGCACGGTCGTCATCTAGATCAAATCTCAAAGCGAAGAAGCTCCTTGAAATTGTCAATTGTGGTGAGATTGGTGGAAGCGATGCGCATTCGCTATCTCATATTGGTAAAGGATATACGATTTTTCCAGATCACTGTGAAAATGCCGATGACCTCGTCAAGGAAATTCTTAATAAGAGAACGAAAGCTGGGGGCGTGTCGAGAAAGTTTTCAGATTCTCTCAGTTACGGGGCAAAATGCATTTCCGAGTGGCTCGCGAGGGGTATGAAGAGATTGTAGTCAGAGAGTCAACTCAATTTTCGAAATTCTCTCCTTAGCATCGTTTGCGATCTTGTTCACATCTGCTGTCGCATCAGTCGCGACCACTAGTAAATATCGAGGGCCAGCACCAGTGAGGATCAGATTTCTATTAGCGAGCTGCAGTACAACTTTGTTCAATGTATCTTTTAGTTCCGCAGAGGTCGTTTCTGCTGCGCCAATAATAATCGCAGACATCGCTGCAAAAGTTTCCTGGTGAACGCCCCTTGGGGGATCGCCTGTGATATACATTCCACCTCTTGAGATGAGAGAAACGTCCAATACGTGATCGAGATTCTTAATGTCATCCAAAACACTGCGTATCTGTGATAATTCACCCATCTTAACCCACACTCTCCACGAGCGCCTACCAAGAGTATAATCGAAGAGACACCATAAAAGCTTTTTCTATACAATTTTCAAAATCCATAATAACCCAGGTGGGTCAAAAAAGAGTGTTTTGAAGCGCGGGAGAAAAAGACCCATTCATTGTTGCAAACATAATGATGCATCCCGGTTCTGTGCGAACCAAACCCTAGAAAGTTTCTAGTATTTTCATATATGTTACTAATCTGACAACATGGCGCGCTTTTCTCTCCGTCGACTATTCGTGCCACCTTATAAACGAGTGAGCGAAGGGATGAGAATTGAGAGAATCCTCGTACGATCCCTTAAGTCTCCATTGGCGGCTGAGAGGAGGCGCATGGAAAAGCGAATTATAAGCCATGGGACCAAGGATCCATATGAGATGGTCGCAATTCTGTTGAAGTTCTATCACAATCCTGACCAGAGAGTTCGGTCGAGCGTGAGGCACTGTTTGTCAGAAATCGCCAAGTCCCGCGTCGGCATGGACGCTGTCTTAAATAATATCATTCATCCAAGTAGAGACGTTCGGAGAGCAGTTCTGTCATTTCTCGGAGAGCATGTCGGGTTTCACGCGATTACATATGCGTCATTTTACGAGCAGACGATGTTACTTATTGCAATGGCGAGGAATCGGGAAATACCAGTTGATGATATTGAAGCGCTTGTGGGGGTTTCAAAGTCGACCTTTCTTGATGGCGAAGTGATTGAAGCTGTCAAGGACATCGCTGCATGTCTTGATTTTGTGAAACATAGGTATCGAAGTGCCGAGCAGCTTCGGGCCTACGTTGTTGACATTCTCAGATTAGCACCTGATCTCTCTCGGATGGGCGTTTTCAGCAGCTCTATTGAAGAACCTCTTAAAAAGGCAGTGAGAGCAAGTAGATCGAGAACTTACGACGAGACAAGAGAGATTATCGAGGAAAGAATGAAGGAGGCCACGGTAAGGAATGAACTTCTGAAGATTGGGAGAACTGTCAGCAGCGCTATAAAGGAAAGGCCAGAGATGAAACCTTCAGAACTTGCAGGTACTGATGTGTGGGTGATTTCAAGGTTGCATGAGTTAATCGACTCCGTTACATCAGCAACAGTTTCTGGCAACAAAATGGGTGCCATAGAGATGTTGCGATCATTTCTTGAGGATGAATTCCTTGAATTCTTTGAGGAGAGTTGTAAGAAACGCGTGGAAGAAAGAGAACCATCTGCTCTCTTCACGGTATATACCATAGGCATAGTCTGCCTGAAGTTGGCGTCGGCCCATATGCCAACATCAGCTGAGGAAATCTATCAGAAGTATTATAGACATCTTGAAGGGGAACCGAGCATTCATCTAGTTATGTGGCCCGAAATTGTTATGCACATCATCGGTTGAGAACCATATTCTTTCCTTCATGGGATTTAACATTGTACTGAGAGTTTAGACAAAAACAGGATAGAGGGACATTTACGGCCACACGGCGTTTGCAAAAGTAGTCATCAAGCTGGTCTTACGCAATATTTATATTCCAGTTGCAACTTATCGTCAAATGAGGGATGCACTCATGGTGAATTCGTTAGTGAAGCATGCTTTAGCAGCATCTAAGACTGTAAATGGCGACCAGCAGATTGGTCAAGGGGCCGTAGATGGATCTTCTGATATAGATGAAGAGCTGCGTAAGATCGCGGCTCAAATGGATGTCTGTATCAAGATCATCGGTTGCGGTGGAGGTGGGTCGAATACTATCAATCGATGCGTCGACGCTGGCATCAGTGGAGCACAGCTCTGTGCAATCAATACTGATGCAAAGCATCTGTTGACAATTCGTGCACCAAAGAAAATTCTCATAGGAAGAACTGCAACGAGGGGACTCGGTGCGGGTGCGATACCCGAGGTGGGTGAACAAGCAGCGAGAGAGAATGAGCTCGAAATCAGAGAGTATCTGAGGGGGGCGCACATCGTTTTCGTCACTGCTGGATTGGGCGGCGGTACGGGGACTGGATCGGCGCATTTTGTTGCAAGAATCGCTAAGGAATCGCTCCAAGCCTTGACAATCGGAGTCGTCACATTGCCGTTTAAGGCTGAAGGAACCGTAAGAATGGAAAATGCCCTCGCAGGTCTCGATAAGTTGAGGCGGGTGTGCGATACAACGATCGTCATTCCAAATGACAAGCTACTGGAGCTCGTTCCGAAACTCCCGATCGATGCAGCGTTCAAGGTGGCCGACGAGGTCTTGATGCAGACGATGAAAGGTCTCACTGAGATCATAACCAAACCGGGACTTGTGAACCTCGATTACAGCGATATCCAAACAGTGATGAGGGAAGGAGGGATTTCATTCGTTGGTATCGGCGAATCCGATGACGAGGACAACCGGGTTGAAGCCGCCGTAAAGGAAGCGCTTACATCGCCGCTCCTCGGTGAAATTGATCTGAAGGATGCCAAAGGTGCCCTTATCAGGGTAGTTGGCGGTCCTGACATGACAATTGCGGAAGCGCAGAAAGCGGCAGAGATCGTAACAAACAGCGTAAACGAGAGGGCACGAATCATCTGGGGATGCTCGATCGAACAGGAACTGAAGGGAACCATTAAGGTGCTCCTTATTGTCACAGGAGCAAAATCGAAATACATGCTGGGGCGAAGCGACTATGATTATGAGGACAAGCTGGCTAGCAATTTTGCTCCCCAGAGGAGTGCAAGGGGATACGGCTCAGCAAGCGATGACGGAATCGATTTTGTGCGTTGAGCGTGGAGGCAAACTGGTTTCGCGTTGGCTGAGGATCTCAATATAGCCGTGTTCGAGACCTAGAAATCAAAAGCGGAGTCGCCAAAGCTGAGTGCAGGACATGGTTCGATGCATTTCCCGCAGTGAACGCACCTGTGGGGGAGAATCCGAATGTGATCCTGCTCTAGCATGAGTGCACCCTTGGTGCATCTTGCGATGCACACTCCGCACCCGACGCACTCCATGGCCTTGACTACTGCTTGGCGCACCTTTTCTACATTTTCTTTTATCACATCAGGGCTATGTCCCTTGGCAATGATCGCCCCTTCTTTCGTGACGATCACATCATTAACTCGACAGAAGTTTCCCCCTGAGTCGACCTCTACCTCCCCCACGATATTGAGGAGGTTGCAGACCTCCATGAAATTAAGGGGTTTGTTAAAGACACCCTCGGCACTGTATCCCTTGATGCATGGGGAGAAACCCTCTTGCATGATCAATGTTAAACCCCTCTGCGGTGCTCTTACTCGATCGATTTCATCGAACTCGTGGCGATGCCGCAGCGCATCGTCCTTCCCTAGGCGTTTGAGTTCATCGACTATCGATTGTGGTACCGTTTTCCATCGCCATAGCCCGAAATTAACCCAGTCGGCACTGAACCCCTTCCTCGAGGCGTAATCATAAAGGTAATCTTTCCATTTGTTGTACGGTGCACAATTCATTTCAACGATTTCCAATTCGGACAAATCTGAGGCAGGGCAGAGGTAGCACCCGATTCGATCGAGCCCCTTTTCATACCACGGATTGGCTTTTTCACCCTTTGAAAAGATATAAAGCCAAACATGCAAAGCTGTCCAGTCTTGGATCGGTGACGCCCCAATTTGACCAGGTGTCCACGGGTTTTTCCATACACGATTCTTTTCCGCCCTGCTCTCCGACTCATATCTCCTCTGGCCGATGAATGAAAGGAGCCCTCCTGGAAAGTTCTTTGTGATTGCCTTTACTGTCGGGCCGAGTTTATTTGTCTTACAGCACCATCGGTAGTCTCTTCCTGGCGGTCCAAAGACATCGAGGTGCCCGTAGAACGCATTTTCACTGGCCTTTTCGACGATGACTTCGAGCTCGTATTTTTTGGCTATTTCCAGTACATATTGAACAGTCTCTTCGAACTCAAGACCGGTGTCAATAAAAAGTATTGGGAATCTAAAGCCTGCGTCGATTGTGAGCAGCAGGCAGGCGAGGCTATCTTTTCCACCAGAAAAGGACACAGCACAGGGAAGCTGGCACCTTTCGACAGTTTCTCTTATGAATCTTATTGCATCATTTACCCTTCTCGAAATGACCGTCTCGTTGGCTTTCAAAACGTCTGACCAATTCGGTTTCTTGACCTGTAAAGAGTGTTTCATTGGCCTTTCAGCCCATCTCACTTTGACCGCTACCCCTCTTTTTCTCTCCATCATATCCTTCCCAGGCATACGAGCCGTGCCTGTCGCAAATGCGAAACGATCCTTTGTTAAGATAACGACTTCATCTCCAACTTTCAATTCCTCCGCCGTTTCGAGAACTCCTGGAGCCATGAGGTTTGTATGACGTTCGACAATCGGTTCAATTGTGCCATCATCTGCGATCACAAATCCTCGTTCCGCAATGTCACTGATGGCTCTAGCAGCTGGCATGCGGAGCAAAAACCTCCAACCCATCCCAATATCATACCTTAGGGCACCGGCTACTTCTCCATTGACAATAACCTCGTCCATACGGTCCAGCGCGGGAACTTTATTTAGCAGAACGACCGTTCCTTCAGGTATGACTCTTTCCCCACAGCGTAGACCGAACTGTTTGTCAACGATTTCAATGATTTTCTTAATATCATACGGAAATGCGGGGCGAACATCGCCCGGTGGTGTAATATCTACGACGTAAGTTTCATTTCCACAGGTCCCACATCTCCTTTCCTCGAGTATCGGGAGGTTGCAGTTTCGGCACCAACGAAGATGCATTTTTCCAAGGTGTACGACGCCCACACCATAGCGAGTCACAGATTTCGTATTAAAATCTATCCCGATCCTTCGAGACACCGTGCCCAGTATTGAAAGGTAAATTATACTTGAAAGGATTTCGCGGTATTGTGATCAAGGGAACGCGACGAACAATGGGTTTGAGCTCACCGATAAGGGATTTCCTTGTCTACGCGAGACAGCTCGAAGAAAAGGGTATTAGAGTCCTCAAACTCAACATAGGAGACCCCAATAAGTTTGACTTCGAGACGCCGAGGCATATCAGGGAAGCTCTATGCCGTGCCGTCGAGGAATGCGATAATGGATATGCTGATGCTGAAGGTATAGTTGAGCTGAGACGCGCGATTGTGGAAAGGGAAAGAGAAAAGAACGGTATCGATCTTGATGTAGGGGACGTCGTAATCACAACGGGGGTCACCGAAGCGATTCAGGCCGTGATTGCAGCCTCGGTCGAGCCAGGTGATGAATTGTTGCTGCCCGGTCCTGGTTACCCAACATACTCTGAGTATGTTTCGTTTTTTGATGGTGTGCCAGTTCCTTATAAGAAAGACGAATCAAATGACTGGCAGCCAGACTTAGATGATATGAGAAAAAAGATCACGAAGAAAACGAAGGGGATCGTTGTGATCAATCCTAACAATCCTACTGGGGCAGTATATTCACCGAAAACGCTCAAAGCCATCGCGGATCTTGCTGCCGAATATGGGTTGTTCTTGATCACTGATGAAATTTATGATCTCATGACCTTCGATGGAACACACTATTCTCCGTCAACACTCGCGCCAGATGTGCCGATAATCATTTTCAACGGGTTTTCGAAGGTCAATCTCCTGCCGGGCTGGAGGCTTGGTTACATCGCTTTCCGAGACGCTGGTGGCCAGCTTGAAGAAATAAAGTCAGGAGTCATGCGTCAGTTGAGGGTCAGACTTTCAGCAAATCACCCGTGTCAGATTGCAATGTTGCAAGCGTTAAAAGGTCCAAAAGAGTACATGGAGGAAACGAATCGGAAGTTACGGGAAAGAGCGGTCTTTGCTTACAAGAGATTCAATGAAATTGAAGGTCTGAGCACGACGAAACCAAAGGGGGCTTTCTACATCTTTCCAAAAATTGAATCGAACAAGTGGAAGAGCGACAGAGATTTCATCCTGGATGTTCTACTCAATGCCCACATTCTTTTCGCACCGGGATCAGGATTTTGCAAGACGTATGGGACTGGGCACTTCCGGTCAGTTTTTCTGCCGAGCATTGATATATTGGCCGAAGCGTTTGATAGATTGGAGGACTTCTTGAAAAGCAAGTGATCGCATTTAATTCTCTTCTTCTTCAGAAAGAATAATAAGGATGGAAGCACAAGAACTCATACGATGTGGATTAGCGGCTGCGGCTATGCCTGTGAAATATGTGCGATTAGAAAAAATGGCCGATGCCTGGGTTGTTCGCCGGAAAACAAGCAGACATCTCTATGCAGACTCTTTCAGTGTTTTGAATCAAAAGGATTTGAGACCTGCCTTCAGTGCGAGGACCGTTTGAAATGCGGCAGGTACAGCATGGCACTTAAACAGTGTCCGATTCGACGCTCGATCGTCGGCCATTGGTGAGATTTCTTCAATCATCGAATCCTTCCCATGATTGAGGGAAGACCTTTTCGAGGCCAGCGAGCTTGATACCTGTCATAGCCGCTGTATTGAGATCGATTGCCCTAAGATCGTCAGCTGAAATTGTATCGAGTCTGTCATGGCCAGATAGCATGGCCAGAATCTTCAATTCCTCAGCACATGCGTGGACGAAATTGACGAGCCGCTGTGAAGCTGTTTCTACATCAATACAAGCTCTAAACCGCGCTTCCTGGGTTGCAAGTCCGTAATGGCAAGCGCCCCTATGACACGACATACATCCCCGGCAGCCGAGAGCGATTTCCGCCGCGGCGCCAAAACCCACAGCATCAGCTCCGAGGGCTATGGCCTTGAACGCATCTGCACCGTCTCTGATACCTCCAAGAGCGATCAACTTCACCTTACCCTTCAGGCCCATGTCCTTCAGCGCCTTCGAAGCTTGTCGAATGCACGCAATTGTTGGAATCCCGGCATTCTGTGTGACAACTTCAGGTGAAGCACCGGTTCCACCTACCATCCCATCGATAGAGATCGCATCAACGCCAGCCTCTGCAGCGATATATGTGTCTTCGTAAGGAAGGCTCGGACCCATTTTGATCATGATAGGCTTTTCGTAATTTGTTAAATCGCGGAGAATTTCGACCTTTTTCTTGAGATCCTTTTGATCACTGATGTCGTAATGTCTGCACGGTGACAAAGCATCTGTTCCAGGTGGCAATCCCCTGATCATCGCGATATCTTCTGTTACCTTTTTCCCAAGCAGGTGACCTCCCATTCCGGGCTTAGCCCCCTGGCCAATCTTAATCTCGATAGCATCTCCTGCCTGAAGGTAGTCTACTGAAACGCCCCATCTCCCTGTCGAATACTGCACTGCAAGATAACCACCAGGACTCCATTTCTTCACACCTTTTCTTCGCGATTCCTCGTTCTCGTAGCCGTGTGCAAGGGTCGCCTCACCTGGAAACATGCCTCCCTCACCAGTGTTAGCAAGTATGCCCAATTTTGCGGCTGCAACGGCAAGTGCCATTTTCCCCTCTCTTGATATGGCTCCATAAGACATAGCGGCAAAGACAAACGGATAGTTGAGTCTGATCGGATTTGCGCACTTCCCCTCTCCAATCGTAACTTCCATCCTGAATTTCTCCCTGTACTTGTCCTTTGGAGGCCTTGATGCGAGTTGCGAAGGCACCACGACGAGACCGTCAAAGTGCGGTATGTTCCCCATTGTACCGTAACCTCTGATCTCATATTCTCCCGTCTGTGCCTTCCTATGGATCTCCTCAATTGTCTGAGTTGTCCAAATCCCTCTCGAAAATGATTCTGGAGTTGCGGGTCTAATATAGATACAACTGTTAGGACACCCCTGTTCCATACATATTTTGCATCCCACGCATGCGATTTCATTCGCAACGTATACTCTTCCCATCTCATCTCTCGCGAAAACCCCCTGTTCGCAAGTGTCTATGCATGCTCCGCATTTCCACGGTTGTTGCCAACTCCTGCATCTATCTCTTTCGATGGTCACCCAGTAGTGCCCTGCAAGTGTCATCGCACCCCTCCACCTTCTTGCATCTGCGTCTTTTCGCTATAAAAAGGCCTAAATGTTGCTGGGATAATCTTTTGAAAGGCACGGGGACTGATATTCAACCCTTCAACCGCCAAGATCGTATCGAGTTTATCAAGGTCAGAAGATCGAAGTTTTTCCAATTTAGCATTGTTCCCGAGATCGCTGTAGGAGCCAGCAATGTAAATCGCGCCTCGGATCATGTAATCTCCCAACGCCTTTCCTGCGTCCCCTAGAACGACGATGTCGCCCCCCACCATGTAAGTTCCTGCGTTATTTCCGATATCGCCTTCCACAATGATCGTTGCACCCTTGTTCATCGTTCCAAGAAAGTCACCAGCAGATCCCCTGATCCTAATGACCCCGCCATAACAATAAACGGCAGCACCATCTCCGACGTCCGAGCCGACTTCTATTCGTCCAGCTGTCATGCCATCACCAAGAAATCTGCCTGAAGACCCCGTAACAACGAGTTCAGCACCGGCATTTAGTATCCCGAAATAATCACCGACATCACCGTGGATGAGAGCTTTCCCCGAGCGCAGTCCTCCGCAGAGGCCGTCGATATGTGAAGCGTTAAAGATCTCGATGCGGTCAGTTGTTCCGATCAGTTCTCTTATCCTCTCATTACAAATCCGCATGTCCAGGTCGGTACAATCGATAGAAGCAGCCATTTTCACCGCCTCACTGAGAGCTGGGAGTAGCGTTTCAAAGCCTCCAGCCTTTTTTCTGGATCAGTGAGCCCCTCCAGCATTAGGAGCAACTCTTCATCGTAGAGTTGGGACCTTTTCCTCTTCTGTTTGTTCCGCTTTGCAATATAAAGTTGATTCGTATCAACACTCTTTGTGATCTCAAGATGGCCTGTCTGGACAGCTCTCGTTAGCAAACTTTCTCCGGCAGCGTTCCTTGTGATGATCGTGCAGTAGCCGTATCGCGAGCCAGTGTAGCCTATTGAAAGGTCAGCCGACTCTGCGAGGTAATCAGTACATCTAGCGCAACCCATCCGGAGGTATTTCTGTGTGTTTGCCAGTGAGATTTCTCTGACTGTACCGTCACGCAGCGTCACTGTGAGAAGCTTTTCAGCGGTGGAACGGTCCATCATTGCAATATTCCTCGGTGAGATCCCCATCTCTTTCTCAATGACCTCGGAGACGAGATCGTGCATGCAAACTCCGGCGCAAAATCTCCCGATGAGTATCCTCAGTGATTTTCCGTAGATTTCGAGTCCCTTCATTTTCGACTTCTGAATCATCCTCGCAGCGTCGATCACACACGGGGCGCCAACGAGGGCGATTTTTCTCAGCGACTTGTCATGCACAGCCTCATTAAGACTCGACAGTGTCGGAGACCAGATGAACTGGTGTCCAGCACAATCGTATATTTCGCTTTCGGTGGTCACAACCCTTGAAAAAGGCTGCCAAGTCCATCTATCGACATCGGTGACAATGGCACCATCTATGAAGCCGCTTTCGAGCGCGCTCACAAGCAACTGGTTTAGGACATCACTGAGAAGATCTCCATGCCTACTTCTCAGAGCGGTTAGACAAGACCTCGCTGAGACGACAGAAACCATCTTCCCCTCCCCCCACTCCCTCAGTCGCGGACATACTTCGACACAGAAGGCCTCGCAGCCGAAACAAGGATCGATAGCGTACGTGGAAAGGCCAAAACGTTTTGTCAATTTCCGGTGGTCTGGGTTTTGTTTTCCATCTGGGAAATAAAGGACTCCTCTTGAGCAACATGCCACGCAGGCGCCGCAACCCGTACACTTACCGAGACTCCACACATAGGTTTCGAGCTCTTTTGACATCACGCCACCCCCTTTTCGCGGACGCGCTGCTCGGTGGCAATTGATTTCTTGAGGGGATTTGGTCCGAGGCGCCTCAAATCTGCCACGAATTCCTTCACAACTTCTGCAAACCTCCTGCCCTCAGAAGCGGATATCCACTCGACTCTGACCCGTTCGGGCTCAAAACCATAGTCCCTAATCATCTCTCTCAGATTGTCGATTTTTCTCTTCATGAGCTGGTTCCCGATCATATAATGGCAGTCACCAGGGTGGCATGCGCCGATAAAGACGCCGTCCGATCCCTTGAGAAGCGCATAGAGGACGTGAAATGGATCGATTCTTCCGCTGCACATAATTCTGATCGGGAGGACATTCGGCGGGTACTGATACCTACTGACTCCCGCATTATCAGCTCCGGCATACGCGCACCAATGGCATAAGAATGCGACACTCCTGATCTCATCTTCTTTTGTGTCCTCCAAGGCTGCGTCTATCTGTGCGATGATCTGGTCATTTGTGAAGTTGTGTAGGGTAATCGCTCTGCACGGACACGCTGCAGCACATGCCCCGCATCCCTTGCATAGTAGACTGTTTATCTCAGCTACAAGCATCTCATTCTGTATTCTAATCTCGATCGCGCTGTATGGACAGGCCTCAATGCACCTTGCACATCCTGTGCATAGTTCTTGGTCGACGACTGCAACCGTTGGGTCACGGACTATTTGTGCGTTCATAAGGATCCCGAGTGCGCGCGACGCTGCGGCCAAGCCTTGTTTCATTGATTCAACTATCCCTTTTGGATACTGGGCTGTACCAGCAATGAAGATGCCATCAACAGAAAAATCCACCGGACGTAGCTTTGGGTGGGCTTCGAGAAAGAAACCGTCTTCTGAAAGGGGTACCTTGAGCATTTCTGAAAGGATCTTATTGTCTTCTCCCGGTATGAGTGGGACAGCAAGGACGACGAGATCAGGCCTGATCACAAGCTCATCGTCACTGACCACATCCTTTATTTTTACATTCAGCCCGTCCAATCGGTCAATTCTTGGCGGATCTTCTTCACCGAATCTGATGAATCTGATTCCGACCTCACATGCCTCCCTGTAATATTTTTCTAAAAGCCCATTAATTCGAATATCTCTATATAAGACGTAGATATTCGATTGAGGGCTCATCCGCTTCAGTTCAAGAAGATCCCTGAGGGCAACCTCGCAACATATCTGAGAGCAATATGTCCTGCCCTCATTTTCTCGCGAGCCAGCACAGAGAATCTCCACGATGTCGGATCCCTTTGCAGTCCCATCTTCCAGCATTCTCTCGAATTCAAGCTGGGTGATAACGCGTTCATCCAATCCATAATCATAGATGCCATCGGGCCGAAGTAACTCAGCACCAGTTGCAAGAACGATTACGCCAGCCTCGATGATCCTGTCCCCAATAAATGGACCTGTTTCCACCAGACCTCCTTTCCTGAGTTTGACAACAAAGTGCCCTACAGAACCGCTGACTGCTGCGATCGATGTTGATGTCAACACCTCTATGTTCTTGCAGGATCTGATAGCATCGATCATCTGGTTGGACAACTTTTGCGGTAGTTCGGCATCGAGGTCTTTCAAATGATTGTCTTTTACACGGCCACCAAGAACATCCGATTTCTCAACGAGATACACTGGGAAGCCCTTAGACGCGATAGAAAGAGCAGCTGTCATGCCAGCGATTCCGCCGCCAATGACGATTGCTGATCGAACGACCTCACTCCGAATCTGTTTCATCGGTCTCGCAAGGGCGATATTGGCAATTCCCATTCTCACCAGTATTTTGGCTTTTTCTGTCGCTTTTTCTCTATCGTGCTGGTGAACCCAACTGTCCAATTCCCTTATGCTGACAAAACCAACGAGGTTCCTGTTCAGTCCCGCGCGTCTGCATGTATCCTGGAACAATTGAAGATGGCTTCTCGGGCTACACGCAGCTACGAGTATCCTGTTTAGTCCTAATTCTTTGATCGCCTTTTGAATGGCGTTCTGGTTGTCTTGGGAGCACGCGTACATGCATTTTTCTGCGTAGGCCACTCCGGGCAACATCGAGGCATAGTGCACGACCTCGTCCACATCGACGACAGCGCCAATATTCATCCCGCAACTGCATACAAAAACACCAATTCTTGGCTCCTTTAGCGCCGTTTCTGAAATAAACTCCTCATCATCCTCCAGTTTGACAACTCCCACACCGCTCCTTTGAGTAACGACGCAGGCTGCGGTCATCGCGTCCGTGACTGTATTGGAAATGTCTTCAGGCCCTCTCGCACAACCGCAAACAAGAATGCCATCCCTTGTTGTTGCAACTGGGTTTGAGTCGAGGGTCTTGATAAATCCGTTTTCATCAAGATCTATGCTGAGCATTCTTGCAAGCTCCGCAGTCCCATTACTTGGAACGATAGGGGGGCAGAGAATGAGGAGATCAACGGTAGTTGTAAGTATTCTATCAGTTTGCCGATCGTGGTATCTGACCCTGATACACCCCTCCTCATCCTCCTCGACGTCCCCTATTAAGGAGGGAATGTACTGGATTCCGGTTTCTTGCCTCGATCTTCTAATGAACTCTTCATGTCCCTTTCCAATCGTTCGAAGGTCATTGTGAAAAACAAGAATCTCTGATTCAGGTAAATGCTCCTTGGTAAGGATCGCTTCTTTCGCTGAATAGATGCAGCAGATTTTCGAGCAGTAGCTCTTACACCCTTCATCCCTTGATCCTGCACATTGGACGATGCCGATGCGTGTGGGTATTCTGCCGTCGGAAGGCCTCGCAATGATGCCCTTGGTTGGTCCTGATGCGTTAAGCATTCTTTCGTATTGCAAAGCCGTAATAACATTCTTGAAACGCCCGTACCCGTATCGACCGAGATAGTTCCCATCAAAAACATCAAATCCAGTTGCAACAATGATCGATTTGACATTGATGTCGACAAATGTCTCCTCATCATCGAATTTTATGGCCCCAGCCGGACATTTCTTTTCACAAACCCCACACACGCCTTTCGTCAATTTGAGGCAGTGGTTCTCATCAATCGTTGCAACCCGCGGAACGGCCTGGGGGAAAGGGATGAAAACTGCTGATCTCTCTCCCAGTCCTTCATTGAATTCGTCGATGAGATGCTTTTGAGGACAGTGATCGGCGCAAATACCGCAACCCGTGCATTTTGTGACGTCAACATACCTTTTTTTCACTTTGATTTTCACGTCGAAACCGTCTTCGTGACCTTTAACATCCTCGATTTCAGAATACGTCATCAAATGAATGCGCGGGTTCCTTGACACCTCAACCATCTTTGGGGCGAGGATACAAATTGCACAGTCTAATGTAGGAAAAGTCTTGTCCAGTTGTGACATCCTACCGCCGATCGACGGTCTGCGTTCGACGAGAAAAACCTCGTGGCCATGATTGGCGAGTTCGAGCGCGGAAGAAATACCCGCTATCCCCCCGCCGATGACTAGGACCTTGGTGGTCTCCTCCTTCATAGTATTGCCATCCTAGGAGGCACTGCCGGCGCACTGCCTCCGAAGTTCGCATTTCTTCTCTCGATATAAGATTCTTTCGGACAACCCAGACAATAATTATCACGGAGAAAAAGCCTGAGAAAATTATATAAACAAGATTCATGCGTCCGGCGCCATTAGCGAATTTTTCTTACGAAGTTTATTTGTTGTTCTCCGAAATTTCGCAAAAAATTGTAAGAGAGGAAAAAATCAGGAAAGGGCTTTGAGTAATTTGACGCACGCCTCTACGGCCTCTCTCGCTTTTTCAATGCGCTCCTCAGCCTGGAGCCTCGTCATTCCTGGACCACTGATGCCGAGCGTTACTGGTTTATCGTATTCAAGCGCAAGATCGGCGATTTTTCTGGCAGCATGCTGCATAATTACCTCGTCGTGCTCGGTCTCGCCTTCAATGACGGCGCCGATCGTCACGATTCCATCGATGTCCTTCTCCTGGATCATCTTCTTGATCGCGAGTGGCATGTCAAAAACACCAGGAACTGTCACAATTTTTGCGATGTTGACGTCCAGAAATTTCGCGTGTTCCTTCGCCCTTTCCAGCATCATCGATGTGATGTCGAAATTATACTCAGAGACAACTATCCCTATGTTGAATTTCCTCATTATTCATCACTCCTTTAACGGGCCAACATCTTCGTAGCCCTGTCTCAAACCTTTGCCGGCATTTCTCGTAAGAACCTCTGGTCTAAAGAGAAGATTGTATGCGTTCAGAGCGTGTTCCCTTGCCCTCCTATCGGCTAGCCATGCAAGCGTTTTCTCGTCAGGTGCTTCGTCTTCGTGCACGAATACTTCGATTATATGTTTATTCGTGAGTAACTGACATTGGATCAGACCAAGGGAAGCTTCGTGCGCACATGTCTTGTCGATTGCTTTACCACCCGGCATGCCGAGTGCAATGACGATATCGCATTTCTGTTCGTCAAAGAGTTTCTTGCATGCGATCGGCAGATCCTTGATGCCAGGCACGGTGTAACGGACAATCTTAAATCCTGTACCTGCCTTTTTAAGTTCGTCGATAACACTCGCACCCATGTCGTATCGAGCAAAAGTCGTATCAGCGATCCCGATGATCTTCATGATCCCTCTCCGTTTTTTCGATCGTCTTCTTGAATGTGTACCAGTCAATTATTTTCTGAATAATTTTCCTTGTTCCGTTCAGGTCGTCTTCGTATTTTGATAATCGGACGACTTTCGCTTTGATCCCCCTCCGGGCGAGTTCTTCCTGCAGTTGCTCTTCGTCAAATTCCTGATCGTATCCAAGTGCTATAATATCTGGCCTGATCTCCTCGACAATTTTGAATATATCACCTTCGTGTCCGATGAGAGCCTTGTCGACCGGTTTTAAGGCCTTGATCAACTCAAGCCTTAGCTTTTCTGGCGTCACCGGCTCATGTTTTCTTTTTCTCACCGTGGAATCTGTAGCGACTACGACGACCAGTTCATCCCCCAGCCTTTTAGCTTCGTTGAGGTAATGAAGATGGCCGACGTGCAGTAAATCGAATACGCCTGTTGCCATGACGCGTGTCATCGCAACCACGCACCAGATCGCCATGCTTCGATGATCTCTCTCCCTTCAAGAAATACCAGTCCATGCTCTCTCGCATACGCTTTTGCTAGTTCCTTTGGAAGAGCATTCCCGTCATCACCCATCATTTCGCATATTGTTGCGGTCGGTATGACGCCAGCCATGACGGTCATTGCAGTTGCTAGCTCAGTATGGCCGAACCTTGAGACGAGCAAATCTTTTCGAGCATTGAGGAGGTACACGTGACCTGGGGCTCTAAAAAGCCGTCCGAATTCCTCCTTTGCCCATCCGTTTTCTGTTTTCAATGCACGCCCTGCGAACTTTGCGAATTCAGAAATCGTGAGTGCCCTGTCTTTATCCGTTACCCCAGTAAAAGTGTTCCGGTGATTGATTGTAATTGAAAACGCTGATTTGGTGTCGTATGGGATGTCATTTGGGCTGAGCCGTGAAAAGATCGGATAGCGATCTGAAATGTTGCTGAAAACGTCAGCCAGGTATGGAATCCCGATGAGTTCTCGGATGTCATTGTGCACGGTAGTGCAAATCAGTCCGCCTGCGTCCTTTCTCATCGTCCTGATGACCTCTGGCGTGACTTTTTCCGAAGCGATGACCATGTCCGTCTCTCGTTCTCTATTGTCTGCATCATAGATTAGAATGATTTTTCCACTACGTAAGTCGTGGAGAGCTCTAGTCACATTTTCGAACATGGTGGATCGCATCCAAGCTGATAATTGGCACTAATATTATTCCTTTTGTAGTTACCAAACTATTAGTAGCATCAATTGATCTGGAAATCATAATTGCCAGTCGTTTCTACCTTCCATTTCGAAAAGATGAATTTTTCTCTGCTCCCCCTAAATGTATTTCTCCCGCTGTCAAATTCCTAAAGGCACGATAAACAGAAAATGAGCGTTCTGCGCGCATCTAATTTATTATGACAGCGATTATACGAGTGATGCACGAAGAGCTTGACAATATCCAGCGGATGACCCTTATTGACCAGTCAAAAATGATCAAATATATACTTGATTTCCCAACTCAATTACGAACGATCCTCGACTCATCTTGCCGTTACAAGCCATTTGGTGTTGAGGGCGTCTGCATCTGTGGCGTTGGCGGATCCGCGATTGCTGGTGACATTCTATGTGAATATCTTTCAGATGTCTCGACATCACCAGTTTTCATCATACGATCGACCCGTCCTCCAAAATGGGCAAGAGAGGATACGCTCGTCGTCGTCGTGAGCTATTCTGGTGATACAATCGAGACCTTATCATTGTTTGAAGAAGCGGTCCGCAGAGGATGCAGAGTCGTCTGCATCACATCTAATGGAAAATTAATGGAGAGATGTTTATCCCTTGATATCCAGCATTTGAGTTTGCCAAAAAACATCATGCCGAGGGCTGCGCTCGGGTATATCCTCGGAGCAATAGCGATCATCCTTGATCGCGAAGGAATCGCGCCTCTGGTATCTGAATTGAGGGCTAAATCGGCAGTGCTAGAGTCGTATGTGAAGGCCTGCTCGCCTGAAATTCCCCTGAGCTCAAATGAAGCGAAGAAGCTCGCCAAACGGTTGTATGGACGCGTTCCGGTAATCTATGCTCCTAGGAATCTCCGCGCGGTTGCCGCCCGATGGCAAAGTCAGATCAATGAAAATGCGAAGATGTTGTCTTTTTGCGGTGAAATCCCAGAGATGAATCACAATCAGATTGTTGGATGGCTAGAAGGTCAATATGTAACTGAGTGCCTCCCTGTTTTCCTTCGGGGTTTTCCGACAGACTCAGTCTTAGCCAATATAACTGATGTCACTGCCAGAATGTTTGAACGGAAGAATCTAAATGCTGTGACCGTTGATATCCCGGGGAAAGATGCATTAGACTGTATCCTGCGTGGTATCGTATTGGGCGACTTTGTTAGTTATTACTTGGCGATGTTGAAAGGCATTGACCCGACTCCTGTTAATTCGATCAGTGGGTTGAAGAGTGACTTATTGAGTGCCATGATGAGGGACAAATAGCTAAGAGTTAAACGCGGAATTGCGTTTATCTTTGAAAGTTTCATGCTAACATTTACCAATATGTTTTTTATAGAGATTTATTATCTCGTGTCGTGACCCTATGAAAGAAGACGCATTCTGGATACGCGAACAAGTGAAAGCACATTGTAAATGGTTCGAGGAATCCCTTCCTATGATCGCATCAGAAAATATCATGAGTCCCCTCGCTCAGGAGATGATGATCTCAGACTTTCACGGCCGGTATGCTGAAGGTATGCCTGGAAAGAGGTTTTATCAAGGCAACGAATATGTCGACCGTGTTGAACTCAAATCGATGGAAATTGCTAAGAGGCTCTTCAAATGTTCCTTCGTCGATGTTCGCCCAATTTCAGGAACCGTTGCTAATCTAGCCATTATCTATGCGTTGACGAAACCAGGGGACCTCATATCATCATGTGCCCTTGCAAATGGTGCTCATATTTCGATGGCGCCTTTTGGTGCCGTTGGATTGCGGGGGTTGAGAACAGTTGAATACCCTTGGAACGCAAAAGATATGAATATTGATATCGACGGAACGAGGAAATTGCTTTTGGAGACCAGACCAGTCGTTGCCCAATTCGGACTGTCTCTCTTTCTTTTCCCCGCGCCACTAAAAGAACTGAATGATGTCTTCGAGGAGATTGGGTGTATCGTCTGGTATGATGGGGCTCATGTTCTTGGTCTTATTGCAGGTGGGAAATTTCAGGATCCTTTGCGTGAGGGTGCTCATATTATCACGGCGAGTACTCACAAAACTTTCCCAGGGCCGAATCACGGGATCATTCTTGCAGAAGGAATCACAGAGGAGGTGGAGAAGAAGATCCGGAGGGCAGTGTTCCCGGGCGTAACAAGCAGTCATCACTTACACGCGATGGCGGCGCTGGGCGTGACACTCGCCGAGGAAGAGATCTTTGGTGTAGAATATGCAAAGCAGACCATAAGGAACGCAAAGGCACTTGGCGAGGCACTATATGAACTGGGCATGGAGGTACTCTGTCCTCATTTGGGGTTCACTGAATCCCATACTCTAGCCGTTGATGTTTCGAAATTTGGTGGAGGTGAGCGGGTCGCTAGAGATTTAGAGTTGGCGAACATCATCACCAACAAGAACTTACTGCCTGGCGACGAGAGTCCGCTCAGGCCTAGCGGGATCAGGCTCGGCACACAGGAATTGACGAGAGTAGGCATGCGTGAGAGCGAAATGAAGGAGATTGCAGAATTGATCTGGAAAGTCGCCGCGAGAGAGGCCAAGCCAGAATCCGTTAAGGAGGAGGTTAAAGAATTGAAGAAAAGTTTCACCAAAATCCGTTACTGTTTTGGCGAAGGCGAGGAGGCTTACGCGTACAGAGAGCTTTTCTAGGTCATTTTCTTCCTAATCTCTTCGAGTAGTTCGCACGTCATGCACTTTCCGTTGATTGTCGGCTCACCGCATTTACACTCCTGCATCGAAGCGGGTGGAAAGAGATCTCGAAGTGCTGGTAGGATTGCGTCGTAGCTTGAAAGAATCGCGTGTCTCGTTCCTGGACTTCTGTCCTCTAATTTGTTAATAATCTCTCTATATTCATTTCTCAGAGCTCTCTCCGCGTAGGGACATTCATCATCTGAAAATGGCAATTCTTTAAGCAGCGCGTAGAGATAATTTTCTTTTTCTGGTATAGATCTCAGTGGTTGGATTCGCGGAACGAGACCGGGCTGGATTTTGACATGGGGACCTAGTCTCGCAAGTCGCTCGATATCTCCCCGTGTGAAATTCATAAGGATCGATTGAGCCGTGTCATCCAGATTAAGGCCTGTGGCAATGGCATCGACACGCTCTTGCTTTGCGACCCTATTTATGCACCTCCTTCTCAGCACGCCACAATATGAACAAGGTGTCCTCTTTTTTACTGATCTCGCAATCTCGTCCATGTCGATGTCGAATTCTTCTCTAAAAGAAACGATGAAATGAGGCACTCCAAGTTGTTTTGTCAATTCTTTGGCCCTTGAAAGCGTGAGCGGTCTATATCCAGCGATTCCCTCATCAACTGTAATCGCACTCAATGTGATATCCCTTCTAACATGAAGTATATCTTTCAATGTTGATAATGCAACGGTGCTATCCTTACCACCGGAGAGAGCAACTGACAAGTGCTTGACGCGATCCAAATCAATCTGTTTTCTTAGTTCAGCTTTAACTCTCTTCTCAACAAATTCAATGAAATGATCCCTGCAGAGGTGCGTGCCATTGTATCGGATAAATGTTATCGCTTTTTTATTGCACTTTGAACATCGAGCCACAGTTTGTCAAGAAAACACCCATTTAAAAATCTTCTCATGCAAAATATTAAGCGACTTTGGTGAAACCCCATAAAATTGTTTTTCAATAGCTTACAGATTTTTCAAATATCTCATTTATTAGGTTATCTCAGATACTTTTCAAGGATCAGTAAGAATTTTCTGTCGCAAGAAATCAAACGAATGGCCCGTCGTCTTTCCAAAAGTGAAGCAATACTCAGGTTGATCGGAGACTCATCTAAAACTCAACGATGCATTTCATAAACGGATGACCATTCCAAAGGAATATAGGTAAGAACAAATCCAACAGGATCATCAGTTATCTGAGATGGCAATGAAGATTGCCTGATTTTCGCTTTCACTGTAATAATCCGTCTGCTCCAACCATTTCTTTAAGTTTTGGATGACTCTAGCAAAAGTATTAGTTATCGTAGATATTTTTGATTGGGTAGGGGCGAAGATGAAAGAAATTTGGATCGAGAAGTACAGGCCGAGGTCGCTGAAGGAAGTCATTGGCCAACAGGAAATCGTCGAGCGATTGCAGTCTTATTCTGAATCTGGCAATATACCGCATTTGCTGTTCGCTGGCCCAGCTGGCACAGGAAAAACAACGTGTGCGATCGCCCTTGCAAAAGAGCTCTTTGGTGATGCTTGGCGAGAGAATTTTGTCGAACTCAATGCTTCTGATGAGAGAGGAATCGAGGTCGTCCGAGGGAAGATCAAAGAATTTGCCAGAACTGCACCGATCGGCGAAGCGAGCTTCAAAATAATATTTCTCGATGAGGCGGATGCACTGACGCCTGAGGCACAGGCCGCCCTGAGAAGGACAATGGAACGATATAGTAAGACATGCCGTTTCATCCTTTCCTGCAATTACTCCTCCAAAATCATTGAACCAATACAGTCGAGATGCGCAGTCTTCAGATTTCGCCCGCTCAAGGTCGAGGATGTAAGAAAGTATTTGAAGATCATCGCGAAGAATGAAGCGCTTAAAATCACGGACGACGCTCTCGATGCAATAGCCCACATCGCGCAAGGCGATATGAGAAAAGCGATCAACTCTCTGCAGGTGGCGGCCTCGATCAGCAAGGATGTGACGGTGGATATCATTTATCAGACAGCCGGAATGGCGAGGCCCGAAGAAGTCAAGCTTCTGCTCGAGACCGCCCTAGCTGGCGACTTTATGGAGGCGAGGAATCTCCTAGACGAGCTCATGGTTCAATATGGTTTGTCTGGGGAAGACATTATAAAGCAGATCCATAGAACTTTTTTTGATCTGCAGATACCCGAGATTGAGAAAGTTCGACTGATCGACAAGACGGGGGAAATTGAATTCAGGATAGTTGAGGGCAGCAATGAAAGGATACAACTCGAATCCCTCCTCGCACATCTTGTTCTAGTTGGAAAAATCGGATCAAATGACAAATGATATGTCTCAAAATTGAACATGCCCTCAAGAAATTAGTTGGGTGATCAAATCTCGTAGCAATGAACGCGAATAATGTGAGTGGTTTGGAGTTTTTATAAACTCTAGATGAAATTTGTCTCTCTTGAACCTAATGGTTTTGTCTAAAAATCGAGAATTCTTCGGAAGTCAGTGCCACCTGAATAGATCTTATTTATTTTAACTCTCGTCAAGATGCATCTCTCGCATTGATATGATCTCTAAAGGAAGGAGCTCAGAAGCTATTTATAGTCCCTTTATGTTCATCGTCCGAGACCATTATGGCGCGATTCAAAGAAGCTGAGGAAAGGCTCCTTAACAAAAAGATTTGCATGAAATGCTACGCACGGAATGCATTAAGGGCGACCAGGTGCAGACGATGTGGATATAGTGGCCTCCGCGTCAAGTCTAAAGAAAGCAAGAAAAAGGCTTGAGTCTGCTTAGAGCAAAATCTTGACACCTTTATTCATTTTCGAAAGATTTTGGGATGTCTTTGCGAACTTTGGGGCCTCAGTGAATCATTTCGGTCGGTGAAGATAAATTTTTTAACGACAGTTATTAATTTCTAAAATGAATTGGCTTCATAGGTGCGGGCCCTGTTATCGAGGAGGCGGTTTGGATTAAGAAAATTCTCATTGCGGACGATAATCCAGCGGTACTTGAAGTAGTTTCGGAATTGGTATCTTCTGCTGGATATCAACCGATAACAGTAGCAGGAGGAAAGGAGTGCCTCACTAAGGCGGAATCGGAAAGGCCAGACCTCATTCTACTGGATATTACTATGCCTGATCTAGATGGTTGGAGTGTTCTTAGGGAACTGAAGCAAAAGGGAATTACGAACCAGACGAAGGTCGTTATGCTCACAGCGGCAACCGATGTCAGCACGGACATTTTCGGCTTGCAGGACGTTGTGACTGGATATATTAGAAAACCCTTTAATAACAAGGAGCTCACGGATAGGTTGAGGGCTATTTTTGAAGAGGCACCAGAAGTCCCTACCCAGGAATCAGAGAAAGAACCAAAGAAGAAAATGGGCCTTTTCGGGAAGCTGCGTGGCGCACGACAGATCCCGAGCGGAATGGAGAAGCCAACGAATTCCGCAATGCGCTACGAGATTAAGAAGGGCTTCAGTTATCTGGTCAAGGAAAAGAAGCCGAAGAAATCGTTTGAGATCTTTGTCGATCAAGTCAAACATAACATACAGGGACTATGTATTTCAAGGCAGCATCCCGAGATCATAAGAAAGACATGGGGTTTAGAAAAGACGCCGATTATCTGGCTGAGCAATCAGGTGGGAAGAGTTTACATCAATCCTACAAATATCAGTATTTTGAGCGATACAATCATTCGGTTCATTGAGAAAAGCGGCGAAAGTATCGTCCTCATTGATGGGATAGAGTTCCTCGTTGTCTCCAATGACTTCAACAAGACTTTACGGATGATCCATCATGTTACGGAGGCTGTTATGGAATATAAATCAAGGTTGCTCATCTCAATCGACCCACGAGCTTTCGACGCACGGGAACTTGCGCTGCTAGAACGGAACATGGAGATTATCGATGCGATGGAAGAATAGTCTCGAAACCTATTAAGTGAATGATTTTGCTTAGGGGTTGTGCCGCTATGGAGGGTCTCTGAATGACTGATTCAAGAATTATCAGGGTGTCAGCGCGAGAAATACTTGATTCTCGCGGCAATCCAACGGTTGAGGTTGAAGTAAGGACGAAAAGCGGTGCTGCAAGGGCAGCTGCGCCATCAGGTGCTTCAACCGGGACTCACGAGGCCGTTGAACTACGCGACGGCGGTCATCGGTACGGTGGTAAGGGTGTTCTGAAGGCCGTTGAGTCTGTCAATAAGATCATAGCGCCTCGCCTCGAAGGTATGGACGTGACCTGCCAGCGTGATATTGATCGCCTTTTAATCGATCTCGATGGTACCCCAAATAAATCCCGGCTCGGAGGCAACGCCATCACAGCTGTTTCTCTGGCGTGCGCAAAAACTGGTGCCGTGGTCACAGGTGTTGAATTCCATGAATATCTGGAAAAGGGAAGCAATATCTTGCCAGTGCCGTTAATGAATATCATCAACGGAGGGAAACATGCTGGTGGAAACCTGCGAATCCAGGAATTCATGATTGTGCCAGCTGGTATGAAAAGCTTTTCAGAGGCGCTAAGGGCAGGTGCGGAAGTTTACAGTTCCCTCCGTTCCCTGCTGAGAAAGAAATACGGTAGCGGGGCAATCAATGTTGGCGATGAGGGTGGGTTCGCGCCGCCACTCAACGCAACGGATGAAGCGCTCGACGTACTCATCAATGCCATTGAATCTGCGGGATATTTACCAGGAAAAGACGTTTTTCTTGCGGTCGATTCAGCGGCCAGTGAATTCTTCTCTGATGGTTTCTATGAATTTGATGGTAGGAGATTTAATGAAGACGAGATTATAGAGTTCTACAAGGATCTCGTCTCACATTACCCCATCATAAGCTTAGAAGACCCTGTAGAGGAGAACTCATTCGGGACGATGGCGAGGCTTACGCGGGAGATTGGAGAATCTATACAGGTCGTGGGCGACGACATTTTTGTTACAAATGTCGAACGTCTCAAACGGGGCATAGCTGAAGGAGCTGGAAACGCCCTGCTCCTCAAGGTTAATCAAATCGGTACTATCACCGAGTCTTTTGAGGCAGCAAACCTCGCTTTCAGATCGGGTTACAATGTCGTCGTCAGCCACAGATCCGGTGAGACGGAAGACACATCGATTGCGGATATAGCTGTTGCACTCGGGTGTGGCCAGATAAAAACGGGGGCCCCTGCAAGAGGGGAGCGGACGGCAAAGTATAACCGTTTGCTGCTGATTGAAGAGTTGCTCGGTTCCAGGTCAAGATTTCTTGGTATCGACGCTATCAAAAGGCTGAGGGGTGCTTAGAACGAACTGCGAAAAGAATATTAACGATTGTCGTTGATTAATCATGTCGGTGATTGCCTTGAGAAGAGCTGTTATTGTTGTTGATATGATCAATGATTTTGTATATGGCAAATTTGGGAGTGAGCGGGCGAGGGGAATCATACCGGCTATATCAAGACTTCTTGAGACTGCTCGCGCGAAAGGCTATCTAGTCATATTCACGAGAGATGCCCATGAAAGTAAAGATCCTGAAATGAAAATATGGGGCGAGCATGCGATGAAAGGAACATCGGGCTCTGAAGTCATTCAGGACCTAAAGATCCACAAGGGTGACCATGTCATTGAAAAAACAACGTACAGTTCCTTTTACAATACAGAACTAGACAGCGTCCTCAGGAGGCACAATGTTGATGAAGTCATCATCGTCGGCGTGACAACAGATATCTGCGTTCGCCACACAGCAGCTGATGCCTTCTTCAGAGGCTATAAAATCATCATTCCGAAAGAATGCGTCCAGACGATTTCAGACGAGGTCCAGGAAAGAGCTCTTGATGAAATGAAGAGATTATATCGGGCGGAAATTTGGGATCTTGACCGGGTGATTTCCTGAAGAAGTTCTTTTCAGCTTCTGATGAGGAAATTCTGGAAGGCAAGACCACTGATGTATACTTCACGAGAACGATGGAAGTTCTCAAAGCCAAGGGGATGCTGGCTCAGCACGCTCTCTCCGAATTCACGGTAGGTGACCTTCCTAACAACTGGAAATGGGGGGTTTTCTGCGGGCTAGAGGAAATCGTCAGATTAATGGAAGGCAAAAGAATCGACTTGTGGGGTGTCCCAGAGGGAACAGTTTTCAGAGCGCGCACAACGAGAGGTGTCAGGGTACCTATCCTCACGATCAATGGTCCATACTCCGAGTATTGCGTATATGAGACACCAATGCTTGGTCTAATGTGCCACTCAAGCGGGATAGCTACGATGGCAGCGCGCTGCAAAAAAGCAGCTGGAAATCGCCTTGTCATATCCTTTGGCATCAGGCGGATGCATCCCGCGGTATGCCCTGCTATCGATAGAGCAGCCTACATTGGTGGGTGCGATGCAGTTTCATCGCTTCTCGGGGCGGAGGCCATTGGTGAAGAACCGCGAGGGACAATGCCCCATGCATTGATCATCATGTTCGGCGACCAGAGAGAAGCTTTCAAAGCTTTTGATGAGGTTGTTGATGTAAGAATTCCACGCGTCGCTCTCATCGATACTTACTCAGACGAGAAGGAAGAAGCAATCATGGCGTGTGAGTCGGTAAAGAAATTGTGGGCAGTTCGTCTTGATACGCCTGGGTCGAGGAAAGGATCGTTTCCAGAGTTGATCAGGGAAGTGCGATGGGAGATGGACATCAGAGGATACAAACATGTCAAGATCATCGTTTCAGGAGGAATTGACGATAAGGTCATCCCTTCGCTCGTGGCAGCTGGTGCAGATGGATTCGGCGTAGGAACGAGTATAAGCAATGCTAGGACGATCGATTTCGCTATGGATATTGTTGAAAAAGACGGTCGGCCAGTGGCGAAGCGCGGAAAATTCGGCGGAAGAAAGTACCTGTTCAGATGCGACCAGTGTCTTGAATACGAGGTCACGGCATCAAAAGAGGAAGTTCCAAGATGCGCAAAGTGTCAGGGTGAGATGCGACTAGCGGAAATTCCAATCTTGGTCGGCGGTAAAAGGGTTTATGAGGAAAGGTCGCCGAAGGAGATCAGGTCTTACGTGCTCAAGCAACTCGAAAGGGTCGAGCTCGAATAGACATCTTTGCACTGTATCATCGGTGATCAGCATGCAGGAAACTGAATTCGCATTGAGTATTGAGCTTATTGAAAACTATAAGTTCCGTGTTCGGTTTGGATCTGAGAAGATCGCAGACGTCATTGTCGATGAGCCTGAACCACTGGGGAGTGGTCATTATCCAAATGCTGGAAAATTGCTCGCTGCTGCCGTAGGGAGCTGTCTCTGCGCAAGCTTGGCATTTTGCTTGAGAAAGTCAAGGGCCGAATTGAAATCGATGGCGGCGGAGGTTCGCACAACGGTGAAGCGTAACGAGAAGGGAAGACTACGTCTCACCGAAATCGATGTTAAGATTACCCCCGAGGTCGACAGTGAACCAAAGCTCCGTCGCTGCGCCGAGATCTTCGAAGACTTCTGCATTGTTTCTCAAAGTGTCAGAAACGGCATCCCAATTAAGGTTCATATCGATCCTCTCTTAGATCACGAAGGAAATGCTCATTGAGTTTTCCTTTCCAGTCTCTATCTGTTTCGCTCCAAATCCTGAGGCAACAGTCGAGTTCTTTTGTTAGGTCTTTCTTGAATTCCTCGAGCGAGGGGCATATTGAGAGGTCAAGGCTTCGTTCTGCATTTTTCTTGAGATGTGCCCTCAATTTGGAAGGAGATCTTCTTAGAGCTGTCATCTTCCATCGCGCGCGACCTTTTTTATCAATATATTCATATTTTTTTGCCGTTTTATCTGAGTCATATATGAGGAGAATGTCAATATCACGGGGGTCTTTCTTACCCTTAAGGAAGCTACCAAAAAGATACACTTCCTTGATATGCATCGGGAGCTCATCATTTTCGATTTTTTCCATAAGTCTTTCTAGTTTTGCGTGCAGCCATTCACGTCTGTCCGATCGAAAGCCGCACATCTGTTTCCCAGGTTGAAAATAATTGTCGCAGGAGATAATTCTTTTTTTTGAAAGTGAAAGAACTCCCAATGGCTAACGTGTTCCGCCTCCTCCAAAATGATTAATCCGTCCCTTATCAATTTATGATTGTATGGTTGACGAGAAAGATCGGGCAATTCTTGATGAATTGAAAAAGGACTCAAGAAGGACCACAAAGTCCATTGCGAAGGTAGTAAACATGCCAAGGGCGACGGTTCGTGAAAGAATCCGGAAGATGTGTGAAAAGGGACTGATCCGCAAGTTCACCATCCTTCCCGACTATGCGAACTTGGGAGAGCCGATTCTGGTTTTCATCCTGGTCAGCTTCCTGCCAAACCCGAATATATCACAAAGGGAACTCGCCCAACAAATTGCGGAATTAGCGGGAGTAATGGAGGTCCACCTTATCTCAGGTGAGTACGACATATTACTGAAGGTAAGGGGAAAATCGATGGAAGAAATTGGATCCCTTGTGATTGATAGACTTAGACAGATTGAGGGAGTTGGGAGGACGATCACATGCGCATCTTTTGCGACTGTTAAGGAAGAATTGTGATTCCTTGCGTCCTGTGTCTGCAGAGATTTTCTTGAATGATTCAGCACACAAGTTAGCGCTTTTGGCACTTGATTGGGAATTTCTGGACAATGCTGGCTTTTCCAAAATTTAATGCGTTAAGGAAATGTTTAAGTCTTTATGTCCGATATGGTTTTTAGTAATCATTTGGGGCGGAGCCCTATTTTGCCGATTCCTTTGCACGGAAGTGTATTGGGAATCAGCTAGGTGCTTTGCGTGGGGGGACGGATGTAATGGTGTTGAACGATAGGATAGCCCAGGCTCTCGACACGATTGGCTCTAAACCGCGGCTCGAGTCGATCGGATCGTTGAAACCGACAAATGATTTGAGCACACGAGAGACCAATCCTCTGGTTTCAAACACCGTTGCAATAAATGATTATTCTTTTGAGAACTCACGCAATCTGGGGGAGGTTATGTTCGGACCTTTTTCGAGTAAGAAGATTCTGTGCGAATGCGGCGCAATTGCTGATATCGATTCAACCGTTGTACGATTAAAACACAAGCTCGGAAAAGAAATAGAATGCACGGCTTGTAGGAACCAGCGAATAGCAAGAGAACTCGAAGCATTACAGGCACATTTCACAAATCCTGACGAGGAGCATTGGTGATGGTTGTTGTATTCTCGAGCGAATCTTTCAAAATTCCCTATTTTTCATGTATTCTTTGAAGCAAATCTTTATAACCAAACTCGAGTGCTTTCGACAGTTAACGATATCGATCGGAGCGATTGGCAATGGGCATTTTTGTTGAAAGGAATAAGCTGACAACACTCGAAGACGCTGCACGTATGGTCAAGGACGGGGACATTGTTGCGATTGGCGGCGGTCTATGTCTTAGGGAACCAATCGCCATGCTGCGCGAACTTATTCGACAGGGGCGGCGCAATCTTCACATCGTCGGCACAGCGCATGGATTCGACGTCGACCTTGCATGTGGTGGCGGTATCGTTGGGACTGTTGAGGAGACCCATGTGAGCTTTGAACAGGATTTCGGGCTCGCGCCGAACTACAGACGTGCTTGCGAAAGCGGGGCTGTCAAAATCAAGGAGAGCTGCTGTAATACGATTATCAACCAGCTCCGTGCCGCTGAATTTGGAATGCCTTTCGTGCCGATGAGGAGTATCAAGGGAAGTGACGAGATCAGATTCCATCCTGAATACAAGGAATTCACCGATCCATTCACGGGCAAAAAAGTCATCCTCGTACCTGCCCTCGAACCTGATGTTGCCATTATTCATGTTAATAAGGCTGACATACATGGTAACGTGAAAATCGAGCCTCCCTATGTCGCCGATGTTCTCTTTATGAGGGCATCCAAGAAAGTCATTGTTACCGCCGAAGAAATTCTGCCAGAAGAGGAAATGAAGAAGATAGGACCAACAATACCTTATTACGAGATCACAGCGGTCGTTCACGCTCCGTTTGGAGCGCACCCAACGAGCTGTTATCCTTACTATGCATATGATAGGGCGCATATCGCAGAATACATGCGGGCGGCTTTGGCTGGACCTGAAGCCTTCAAAAGGAATTACCTTGACAAGTATGTCTTTGGCGTAAAATCGCATGCTGAGTACATTGAGAGAATTGGTGGGGAAGAAAAAATGCGATTGCTGGCATCATGGAAGGAAAGCCGCGAGAAATGGATGGAGTTGTTCACCTATGAATGACGGGTTTGAAGTCGGGATTGACGAACTTTTCGTTGTAAACGTCGCGCGCACGATCAAGGATAGGAGTACAGTCTTTCATGGGGTTTCATCTCCGATACCAATGGTCGCCATGTATTTTGCCAAGCTAACGCACGCGAAGGACATGGTCTATTTTGGGGGAGTTTCGAGTGCGGTTGATCCAAACCCACCGTTTCTCCCTTACACGACAAACGATTGGGTTATGATTCAGGGAAGAACTGCGATGGTGACTGTTGATAAGATCTTCGATCTCGCACAAAGGGGAGAACTCGATCGATCTTTCTTCAGTGGTGCACAGATCGACAAGTATGGTAATCAAAATGTCAGCTTGATAGGGACACCAGAGAAATGCAAGATAAAGTTCCCTGGTGGAGCAGGGGGCTGTAACCTCTCAGCCGATTGCGTTAATTACACGATCTGGACGACAAGACATCGAGTCCAGAGAAAGAAGGATAGGGTTATTTATGCACTTGTCGAGAAATGCGACTTCATAACAAACATTGGACATGTGACGCCCTATGGAAACCGCCGTGATCTCGATCTGGTCGGCAACGGTCCTGACTGGGTGGTAACTGAACTCGGTGTTTTCGATTTTGATCCAGAAACGAAAATAATGCGATTGCGCTATCTCTACCCAGATACGACTGTCGAGACGATCCTAGAAAACACCGAGTTCCGGCCAGTCATACATCCAGAAGTAAGGATTATGGATATGCCTACGAGAGAGGAAGTTGAACTGATCCGTCAGATCGACCCGCTGAAGGTAAGACAGTTGGAGTTTCAGCCAGAAGAGTTGAAAAGGAAGTTCTACATATGAAATAACCTCGAGAAGGTGGGGGTTGTGAAAGACGAAAGAATTGATGCGATTTTTAATCCGAAGTCAGTCGCGTTGATCGGTGCCTCGAATAAGGAAGGAAAAATGGGTTATGTTTTTGCGAAGAACATAATCGATGGTTACCGTGGTAAGGTTTATATGGTCAATCCGTCGGAGCAGCAGGTTTTCGGATTAACATGTTATCCAAATGTGAAGTCGATTCCTGATTCGATTGACCTAGCAGTTATCGTCATCCCTGCTAAGGCCGTTCCGAAGGTAATGGAAGAACTGGCAGAAAAGGGAACAAAGGCAGCAGTTGTTATTACAGCCGGGTTCAGCGAAGCGGGGCCTGAGGGGAAAAAGCTCGAAGAGGAAATGATGGTAGCGGCAAATAAGGGGAAAATCAAAGTAGTTGGTCCAAATTGTTTTGGGATTTACAATTGCAATATCGGTCTAAATGCCTCTCTAGGTGTCGGTACGCCACCAAGGGGCGGTGATATTTCATTCGTGACACAGTCAGGTGCCTACGGTATGGCGATATTTGCCTGTGCGCTTGATCACCACATGAAATTCGCAAAGATCATGGCGCACGGAAACAAAGCTGGTATAGAGGACTATGAAATTCTGAGATACTTGGGAGAAGACGACGAAACGAAAGTCATCTGCCTGTTCCTCGAATCTGTTAACAAAGGCAGGGAATTTTTTGAGGAGGCGAAGAAGATCACTCCTAAGAAGCCTATTGTCGCGACAAAAACTGGAAGAACGGCTGGTGCAGCAAGGGCGGCGGCCTCCCATACGGCTGCGCTGGCCGGCTCTTTTACGGCTTATGAAGCCGCATTCAAACAATCAGGCATCATCTTCGCGAGGAATGGAATGGACCTCATCAACATCGCAAAAGGTCTTGACTGGCAGCCACTTCCAAGAGGGCCAAGAGTCGGCATCGTGACGAATTCGGGCGGCACTGGGGTTGAACTTGCCGATCTGTGTGAGGAAGCCGGACTCGTTGTTCCAGAACTGTCCGCAGAGACTCAGGAGAAAATTAAGGAATTGATCCCACCGTATGCGAGCGCGAGGAACCCTGTCGACATGACACCCGTTTGGCCAAAGTTCGTTGAGCTTTATTCAAAGATCATTGAAATCCTTTATGAATGTGATGAGATCGATATTATCGTACCAATTATCTTGCAGCGGGCGGCGATGATGCCTGAGGTGTGCCAGGCAGTCGCTGACACCGTGAATAAGTGTCTCGCGTGGGGTTACAAGAAACCGACATACGTTTGCTGGGTGTCAGTAAGGAGCGCCCTGGGAAATATGGACATTTTGCAGAAAAACCGTGTGCCATGCTTTGACTGGCCAGAGCGGACAGCGAGAGCTGTCGGTGCAATATATGGATATGTTGAATTTTTGAAGCGAAGAGCGATCAGTTTTGAGGGAAGGTAATTACATGACAGGGGAAGCTGCCAATTTGATCAAAATGGCCCGGGATGAAGGTAGAAATTTCATGCTAGAACATGAAGCAAAAGCTGTTTTGAGATCATATGGAATCTCGGTCACGCAAGATATGTTTTGCAGGACTCCTGATGAAGCCGTTCATGCTGCCAGAAGAATCGGCTATCCCGTTGCGATGAAGATCGTCTCGCCCCAGATTGTTCACAAGACCGAATTCGGTGGCGTCCGGCTAAATATCGCAAACGATGAAGATGTTAAGTCAGCATTTGATGAAATGTTCTCGAGCGCACGAAAGAGACTGGGCGATTTCGATTTCCGCGGTGTCCTCGTGTCCGAGATGGTACGTGGACATGAGATGATCATCGGCTCTACGAGGGATGCACAGTTTGGCCAAATGATCATGTTCGGGATCGGTGGGATCAATGTCGAGGTCTTTAGGGACGTTTCATACAGGCTTGTTCCTATTGAGGAGATCGACGCACTCGAAATGATTTCTGAGTTGAAGGGGAAAAAACTTATTGAAGGATATCGGGGGAGTGAGAGGGTCGACACAAACATCGTTGTATCCACTTTGCTTGCCGTCTCACGGTTGCTTTGCGATTTTGATGAGATCGAAGAGATGGATCTCAATCCTGTTTTTGGCAATGCGAAAGGCGTAAAAGTTGCTGATGCGAGGATCTTTCTAACTCACGTTTGATCTTAACGTGTTTCGATCTTCTTTCGATTTTTTTGTGTTCCTTTTTTTCCTAAATGACTGAAATCGGTGTGTTTTGTGAAGCAAGCATATATAAATTAGTTGTGCGCTAATTTTTCGCAAGGGGGGTTGATTAAAAGATGGAAATGACACCGATGCAGCGGTTTGAGGCGGCCTTGAATTTTGAGACGCCTGACTACGTCCCAGTGTCGCTTTTCGGCGGGATATTTGAGGTACATTTTGTGCCGGGTATGGATGTGATCAAGTACGGCACAAGTGGAGCCAACATGGCGAAAGCTCACATTGCTTTTTACGAGCATGTTGGCGGAGACAATATCTACTGCCTATCGGACATGGGGCTGATTGTGCAGGGTTGGGGAGTGAGGATGAAACTTCCGACTGAGCCAGATATCCACATGGCGCTGGGGAAGTTCCCGGTGAAAGAGCCTGGTGACTGGGAAAAGCTAGAGGTGCTTGATCCACGTGTTGACGGTAGAATGAGGCTGTACCTCGATGCATGCGCTATATGTAGCGAAAAGTATGGTGATAGAGTTCCAATTGGCGTGTCGATGCCAAGCCCGTTGACGACGACAACCCATGTCTGTTCGATGGAAGATACACTCATGCACATGATTACCGATCCCGACGCGCTAAAGAAAGGGTTGAAGGTCATCACAGATACGATCGCGGATTTCATCAACGCTTGCGTTGACAATGGCGCTTACTTTGCGGGTTACCTCACGACAAGGGCGAGCAAGGAGATCACAACTGTTGAACAGTACCGTGAATTTGGCGCACCATATGATGAGGAGATCTTTAGGAGAACGCCCGCGATGGTCCATGTCCCACACATCTGCGGTGTCGAACCGATGTTCGAAATCATCGACGATTATAGAAAGAAATTCAAGAACGTTAAGGCGATTTCATGGTGGGACAGGGGTGCGAAACCAAACCTTGCTGAAGCGAAAGCGACATATGGAAGGAACCTCGCTCTAATGGCAGGCATTGATCATACGAATACACTTGTTTCTGGAACACCAGATGACGTCGCCGCCGAAATAAAGAATGCTTGTGAAACTGCAAAAGAGGGAAGCGGGTTCGTTTTAGCACCAGGTTGTGAAGTTTCACCGAAAACACCGTGGGCGAACATGCGCGCAGCGATTAACGCCGCGAGACGATACGGGAAGTACTGAAAATGGTGTGGAAACCCTTTCACTTCCTTTCTTATTTATTTGCTGGTCAAGGAGACATATTGATTGGGTCTTCTCATCTCTGGATCTACTGTTAATTGATGAATAACGGATAAGCGGAGTGGTATGATGAATGAGGAACAATACAAAATGGCGTACGAATGCGTGGTCAACGGAAAAGTTGGAGAAGCGCAGAAAATCGGTGAAATGTTGAAAGCTGCAGGTGTTGACAGCAAGGACGTTGGAAAGGTTCTCATAGACGCGATGAACGTCGTTGGACATAAGTATCGGGAACGAGAGATCGCGCTGCCACAACTGATTCTCGCAACGCATTCGTTCAAGAAGATGCTTTTACCGTATGTGATGGACACGAAAGGCGAGGCTGGGACAGTTGTCATGGGTGTCGTGCAGAATGACATCCACGACATCGGAAAGAATCTCGTCGTCGGTATGTTGCAGGTCTACGGCTACAAAGTTCATGATCTGGGAAAGGATGTGCCGCTCGACAAGTTTGTCGAGGCGGCTAAACAGCAAAACGCCAATATCGTTGGCGCTGGAACATTGCTCACTGCCACAATGCCAGAATTAGAGACAATTCTTAATAAGTTGAAGGACGCAGGATTGAAGGACAAAGTCAAATACATGGTCGGTGGCGCGCCCATCACGACAACCTTTGCCAAAAGGATTGGGGCAGACGGCTACGCTGCAGACGCTGTTCTTGCTGTTGAGATGGTCGCGGAACTGATGAAAGGGAATCAGTGCTATCTGGCTGCGCGACAAGAAAAGGCCTGAATTTGGGGTAGTGGTCAGCATGAGTCGATCAATGAGCTCAAGGGATAGGGTGTATGCTGCACTGATGCATGACTCTGTCGATCGGATCCCCGTCTGCGGTATGGGGTGGACGATCGGCGCGGTCGCTGGCGGCTTTTCGACGAAAGAATATGCGCAAGATGGCGAAACAATGGCGAAGGGGCAGATCGCCTTTTGGGAAAAAACTGGCGTTGACATCCTTAACCCTACTTCAGATATGGGGCAGCTCGCGGAGGGTTGGGGGGTAAAGATGCGATACGAGGCTGATCTGACGCCGATGCTCGGTGAATTCGCTGTTAAGGAGCCAAGTGATTGGGAAAAACTGCAGGTTCTCGATCCTCTCGTTGACGGAAGAATGCACGTGACTATCCGAGCTGTGAAAAAAATTAGGGATCATCTTGGAGATAGGACGGCTCTCATGCCATATGTTCCTACCCCGCTGACCTCGGCGACGCACGTGTGCAACATGGAACAGGTCATGATGGATATTTTGCTCAATCCCGACGCGCTTCACATAGGCCTGAAAACGATGACTGAAACAATCATCGCGTATATTGAGGCGATCATGGATGCTGGTGCTGATGGCGTCCTCTTTGCGACAACTCGTGCATCTGGTGAGATCACAACTGAAGAACAATATAGGGAGTTCGGTGTGAAGTATGATCGGCTCGTGCTTTCATCACTAAGAAAACAAGACGGGGCAAATATACTGCATGTCTGTGGTGTCGAACCACATTTCGAGATTCTCGCCGGCTACACGAACGCAAATGGGATCAATTGGTGGGATCGCGGTAGCAATTTGAGTCTTGAAGAAGCGAAAGCGAGGTACGGAGGTAAGGTCTGCCTCGTGGGCGGGATCGATCAGACGACAACACTCATTCTTGAGGGTGCTGAGGCGGTTGAACGGGAAGCGAAGGATGCGATCGAAAAGGGGTTCCTTGATCGCAAGGGAATGATCCTTTCGCCAGGTTGTGAGATCTCGCCGAATACGCCATTAGAGAATGTAAAGGCGATGGTGAAGGCAGCTGAACTCTATGGGAAAGGGGGGCGATAGATGAAGGATGTGGATAGTGGTAAGAAGAAAAGTGGAAGTAGAGTTGGAAAAAGTGGTGTGAAAAAGGAAAAGGGGATTCCTCTTGATGCAGCGATCATCAATGCGAATGTGATCACTGTTGACAAGAATATGTCAAGAGCGGAGGCCGTAGGCATTCTGAACGGTGTAATAGTAGCCGTTGGCAGTAACAAAGAAATTGAATCAATGATCGGTAGCAAGACGAAAGTGATCGATGCGAAAGGAAAAACCGTTGTCCCAGGATTTCATGACTCGCACATGCACCCATTGCTCGTCGGGCATTTTGCAAGGGGTGTATACCTGACAGACGTAAAGGATATCCCTGAGATGCTTGAAAGGATTAAACAAAAGGTCAAAGAGACGCCAAAGGGAGAAATGATTCTCGGGTTCGGTTGGAACCAGGAGCGCATGGCGGAAAAGCGCTACCCGACAAGGTGGGAAGTCGATACAGTCGCACCGGATCATCCGGTCTTCCTCATTCACTGGAACGCCCATATCTATCTGATCAACACGATGTTAATGAACCAGAAGGGGATCACGAAGGATACGCCGGACCCTCCAGGTGGCACGATTGTGAAGGACGACAAGGGCGAGCCGACCGGTGTCCTTCTTGAGAACGCGATCGATCTCATCGCGCCAGGGTTCCTCGAAACGGGTGCGGGCCTGTTCAGCTATGAGCAGAGCAAGGCCGCACTGAAGTATTGTGTAGACAGGGCGGCGGAATGGGGACTCACTTCGATCGTCGATATACTCGCAGGAGACGCTCAGGTGAAGGCCTATCAGGAGCTTGAGGCCGAAGGGAAGTTGCCGGTGAGGGTCAATTTCTATTTGGGTTTCCAGTATCTCGATTACTTGATCAAACTCGGTATAAAAAGCGGTTTTGGATCCAGTAAGGTAAGATTAGCTGGCGCAAAGATGATCGTGGACGGCTCACTCAGCAGTCATACCGCTGCGCTCCGCGAACCCTATGCTGATATGCCAGACAACAGAGGGGTGATGCGTCTCACGTACGAGGAAATCAGAGCGTTCGTGGAAAACGCAACGAAGAACGGAATTAGGGTCGATATTCACGCATTAGGTGATGGAGCAATTGAAACAGTCCTTAAGATTTTTAGAGAAACGCTCAATAAGTATAATGTTAAAGATCCAAGATTCAAGATCAGTCATTGCATCATACACGCCCCGGATCTTATCGAGCAATTCAAGGAAATGAACGTCATCGCAAACGTGCAGCCGGTGTTCATCATGAAGGGACAACACTGGATCCCTCGACTTGTCGGGCCGCAGAGAGAAAAGTACGCACATCCGTATAGGTCTATGATGGAAGCCGGCATCCATATGTGCTCTGGGACTGACGCGCCAATCGAAACGATGAATCCGATCATGAATATCTATGCAGCTTCAGTGAGGAAAGACGCACAGGGAGTTCCTAAGGGAGGATGGCATCCCGAGCAGCGCATTCCAGTGGAACACGCGTTGAAGATGGTGACGATTGAAGGCGCTTACGCGACTGGAGAAGAGCATGTCAAAGGGTCAATAGAAGTAGGCAAGTATGCAGATATTGTCATTTTAAGCGACGATCCGCTGGGAGTGGAGCCTGACAAGATCAAGGACATACGAGTGCTCCTCACGATGGTCGGGGGAGAAGTTGTCCACTCTAAAATGGAATAGGACGTGTGGTTTCCGTGAAAATCCCCCATTTCATTTTTCCCGCCGGATGCTTCATTGAATGCCGTTGTCTGACCTGCCTTGTGAAGCAAAGTTATAAGGGGGAAATAGGGATAGCTGAACAGAGCTGGAGGATATTGGATGTCTGAGAATAAACTTGACAGGATATCGATCGTCGTTGAGCCGCCTGGTCCGAAGGCACGTGAAATCCTTGAGAGGGATAAGAAGTATCTCGCTACAACGAATAAGGTCATGCCAGTTGTTGCCAAAAGAGGACAAGGTCTTTATGTTGAGGATGTCGATGGCAATGTCTACCTAGACTTTCAGTCTGGGATTGCCGTCAACAATACTGGTCATTGCCATCCAAAGGTCGTCGAGGCCGTGAGAAAACAGGTTGCTGAACTCATTCACTTCCCGGGCATTCTTCTTTCTCAGAATATTGAAGGCGAGGTGGCGAAGAAGCTCAATGAAATCACACCTGGCGATTTCGTGAAAAAAGTTTATTTTATGTGCAGTGGCGCGGGCGCGATCGACTCTGCGATAAAAGTAGCTAGATGGGCAACTGGGAGGCCGCGGAATATTGCATTTATCGGGGCATTCCACGGAAAGTCCATAGGCTCGATGAGCCTGACGGCGAGCAGGACTGCGTACAGGAAAGGTTTCTTCCCGGAGATGCCAGGTGTTCTTCATGTGCCATACGCCTACTGTTATCGGTGCCCCTACAAGATGACTTATCCCAGCTGCGATCTTTACTGCGCTAAGATCATCGATGAGCTCTATCTTCAGAAGTTCATTCCACCCGAGGAAGTGGCGGCCATTTTTGTCGAGCCGATACAGGGCGAAGGCGGGTATATTGTCCCACCGAAGCCGTGGATGAAGGAGATCAAGAAAATCTGTGAGAAGTACGGCATTCTCTTCGTCGCTGATGAGGTTCAATCGGGATTTGGAAGGACGGGTAAATGGTTTGCGATTGAGCATTTTGACGTGGTCCCAGACATCATGGTCGTCGCAAAGGGGATCGCTTCCGGATTGCCGATGAGCGCATGCATTTTCAATGAGAAATTTGACATCAAGCAACCCGGCGCACATGCTACTACATTCGGTGGGAACCTAGTCACCTGTGCCGCAGCGCTAGCCACGATCGAGGCTATTGAAGAAGAGAGAATGCTGGAAAACGCGGCGAAACAGGGGGCCTACATGATCGCGCGTTTGAACGAAATGAAGGATAAATACGAGATTCTGGGGGACGTGCGCGGTATCGGTTTGATGACGGCGATCGAGATCGTGAAAGACAAGAAATCGAGAACACCAGCGCCAGATGAACGGAATAAGATATGCCTCGACGCAATGAAAAGAGGTCTACTCATTCTATTCTGCGGACCGAGCAGCATTCGTATCATTCCAGCCCTCAATGTTACGAGGGAACAAATAGACACGGCGATGGAAATCCTCGAGCAGCTGCTCAGGGAAAATGATGCTCACTAACCTCTCTTCCCTCTTCCTTTTTTTTGACAGTCCTGGAGCTCTCTCACTAATTCACGATAAAGAATGATGATCAATGCCAGTCTATGATCTCAAATTCATTTTCTAAACTGGCGGAATTCCATCTCTACTCCATCCACGTGCGTCGTAGTATTCATCGAGCATTCTTTCCATATCTTCCTTGACGACGACATGCATTCGCGATGATCCGTCAGAAAACGGCACCTCGTGGAAAATTTTCGGCAACGAATCGTCTTTTCTGCTGATACCTTCCCGCACGCTGAAGCGTCGCGCATTATCAACAGCTCTCGCACCAGCATTCTTGAGTTCCGTTGCAGACATGTTGATTCCAGTTGCATACGTGTACAAATTCGCAAGATCCTCCCATTCGTAGGCGTCCCGCACAAAGCAGCAGAGAACCATTGAATCGATGACGGCGAGTTTGTCTTCGAGATTCTTAATGAACGTTCCCTTGCCAGTGACAGCGAACCTGTCAACTACGCCTCTCATCTCATATGCGTACGCAGTCGACCTCAGGTGATCAGCTCCTCTGACGCCGATGGCATAGGATAGCGCCATTCCGTTATATCCTCTGGGATCATAACCCGGGGGCTCGAGTCCTTTAACATGCACAGCGATATCTTCGAGACCGAGGGTTTTAGAAGCACTCTTGACACCTTCCGCCAGTACGTTCCCCAATCCATTCCTGCTCGCAATCATGTCGAGTAACTTGAGCACAATGTCATCGTCTCCAAATCTTATAGGGAACTCTGAATTAAGGCGACCGAGTTCGTAGGCGCGCATTGCAAATCCAATGACATTGCCAGATGTGATTGTGTCTAAGCCGAGGCTATCGCAGACCTCGTTGATCTTTGCAATCGCCTTGATATCGGCGATTTCACACAGTCCCCCAAATGCGAAAATTGTTTCGTATTCAGGCCCCTCAACTACAGTCCCCTTGTACTTTCCTTCCTTTACGGAGGACATCTTTCCGCACGCGACTGGGCAGTTCCAGCATGCCTTATTCTTGTCGAGAATCTCCTTTTCCATCGTCGGGGCGTTAATCTTGATGTGCGAGTCAAAGAATCCCTTTTGCCAGTAATGTGTTGGAAAAGCACCCAGTGCATTCTGATTATTGACCATTACCGGCGTCCCGTACTTCGTCATTGGGCCGTCCTTCGGAATGCGGTTCAGGACTTCTTTGACGACAGCATTGAATTTCTCCTCGTTCTCGAGTTCGACTTCCTTCGTGCCCATGAACGCGATGGCTTTGATCTTCTTTGATCCCATGACCGCGCCTGCTCCAGCTCTTCCAAGCTGTCTGTAGTAATCATTGCAAATACATGCGAATTTAACGAGGTTCTCACCAGCAGGTCCAATCGTCATAACTTTAGCCTTACTCTCACCGATGTCCTTTTTCACCGCGTCTTCGGTCTCCGCGGTTGTTTTTCCCCAGATCGCACTCGCGTCGTGAAATCGAACATCGTCATCAATAATGCTGATGTAAATCGGAGACGGGGAGGCGTTTTTAATGACGACGGCATCATAGCCCGCTTTCTTGATCTGGGGACCAAGATGCCCGCCTGAATACGATTCCCCCCAGATGCCTGTGAGGGGGGACTTGAAAAAAGCACCGTATCGGTTTGATGTTGGGGCACGCGTGCCAGTCAAAGGACCTACGGCGAAAACGAGCGTATTGTTAGGGGAAAGGGGATCCACGCCCGCAGGAACTTCGTCCAAAATTATTTTCGCGCCGAGACCCTTGCCGCCAATACATTCCTTTGCTTTCTTTTCATCAAGTTTTTCTATCTTTGTCGATTTCGAGCTGACGTCGATCTTCAAAATTCGCCCAGTGTATCCCTTCATGAAGTTCCCTTCCAGTGTTTGTTGCTCCATTTATATCAGGAGAACTAAATTACCTTTTCCTTCTTTGAAGTGGAGCGGTTCTTCATTTTTAAGAAACACCCCTTCGATCTTCGTATGATCTCAGAATTGACAGAAGGAAATCGTGAAGGGTCGAGATGTGGGAAGTAGAGTGCAGAATAGAAAGTTTCTTCAAAATCTGGTTGCGCCGCAAGCTCAATATACCTGACCTTTCTCGCAATATCATTCGCACGCCTTCTCAGCTCTCTATTGAGAAGAGCCAATTTTGCCCCCGCACCCGCCGCATTGCCAATACCAATGATGCGATCGAGGGGGATTTCAGGGAAGAGTCCAATTGTCCTTGCACTCGCCGGGTCTAAATAGTTCCCGAATGCCCCAGCAAGTAGAATTGCATCAAGATCCTTTTCACCTAATCCCATCTTTTTCATAAGAGTTGCCGCTCCAGCATACATCGCAGCTTTCGCGTACTGTACCTGGAGTACATCGTTTTGAGTGATCGCTATCGGTTCGCTGACAGCCGTCTCATTCTCGTATGCAATGACGAAACGCGATTCTCCATCCTTGACGATTATGCGAGGCGAATCAATCTCCTCGACGATTCTTCCAGATCTATCGACAATCCCCAATTGAATCATCTCAGCGATTGCATCAACCACACCAGAACCGCAGATACCACGAGGCTTGACGTTTCCGATAACAGAATATTCTACTTCTAAGTCATCTCTAATATGAACGTGGTCGATCGCACCTTTGGCCCCCCGCATACCGAACGCGAGATTTCCGCCCTCAAACGCAGGACCGGCGGCGCAGGAAGCACTTGCGATTCCATCTGGTGTAACAAGCGATATTTCTCCATTCGTTCCGATGTCGATGATCATTTGCACCTTATCTGACCGATCGGCACCTACAGCGAGGAGCACACCAACATGATCCGCGCCAACAAAGCCAGCGATGTTCGGAAGTGAATAAAGATATCCTTCCTTCCAAATGTCTATTCCCGCATCAAAGGCTTTCTGCTCGATGGGCGCTGTAACCACAGGGATATGTGGTGCGAAGACAAGCGACTGCATCTCCAACCCAAAAAGCATATGGTGCATCGCCGTATTGCCAACTACAACGACTTCATAAACCTCCTCCTTTGAAATCTGTACGGAAGAGCAGCATGCATGTATAAGGTCGTTGATGCATTTGATTACGAGATCGCGAAGGAGATCGAGCCCATTGGTTGTCTCCATTGTGAAGGTAATTCTTGAGATAACATCATCACCATATCTGATCTGAGGGTTCATGTCGGACTTAACGGCGACTTCCTCTCCGGTTATTAAGTCCATCAGATATGCAACGATCGTTGTCGTTCCGACGTCGATGGCAACGCCGTAAACCCGTTTGTCCTCATTGGCAGCGAGTCTGATGATTTCGTTATTTCTCAACACAATTTCGATTTCTTCACCTTTTCTCAAGAATCCTGGCAGTTCCGAAAGTAATTCCAAAGGGATTTTTAAGTCTCTGTATCTGGAAATTGACAAGACTTGCTTGATGCGCTCAAAGTCTGCCATTGGATAGTCAAGGGATGGTGGCGGTACGCAGAGCGTCACTCTTTTCACGGCAGGATCAATGTTGACCCTCACATGGGTTTTCTCGAGTATCACCTGCCCTGTTCTCTCACATTCCTCGGGTACTTCGACCACCAAATCCCGGTCGACCTTGTGACGACAAGCAAGCCTAACGCCTCTCTCCAGGTCTTTTTCAGAAATGCACTTCTTGTCTTCTGGTGTAACTGGTATAACATCAGTGGCGATGATGACACGGCACCGCCCACAGATCCCCCTGCCGCCACATACTGACTCAAGCGGAATCCCGGCTCTTGCTGCAAGTTCGTAAAGCGTTTCATTCTCATCTGTTGTCTCAACGGTTCTTCCTGACGGCTCGAAGCGCACTTTTGGCATAGTGACCCGATTAGTAATAATGACGATAGATGCTGTATATCTCCGTGATCTGACTTATTTCATATCCAGAAAAACATTTGTTGCTGATCACGAGTTCTCTGATCAGCCGTTCAGCTTCTCTTGGTGTTTCCGCGTGGAAAAGCAAGATCGCACTGAAAGCACCAATGGCGGTGAAAACCTGAATAGTGGCAGGATGACTCTTGAGTTCTCTGAGAACTTTCTCTTGATCTTGTGGCGATAGTCCCGTGTCAAATTTGAGAACTACCGAATAGATCAAATCTCCGAGGCGATCGTAATAAATGAGATTTGCTTTCTGAAGGATTTTGAGTTCTCTGAGTCTTTCAATCCTGTACCCTACAGATCTGCTTGTCATTCCCATTTTCTCAGCGATTTTCTCGTACGTCCAATCTGGATGGTTTGCCAGCATGATCAAGAGCTCTTTGTCTTTTTCGTCAAGTTTTTCGCGGTTCATCCTGACCCCCAATTCTATCAGAATTTTCCTCTATCTACAATTTCTCAAATATACTTTGTTGTGGATCGCTCCGAGTCGAAGAATTATCGAATTTTTAGCGCTTTTATGAGAGCTAAGAAACTCAAAAAAAAGAATACGGCAGTCCTGAGCAAAAGCAAATCTAGTGCTGATATCAAAATAATCTTTCAAACACATTTTTCTCCAAGCTCTGATCTGTCTCAGCCGATTTTTCTTCGGACCAACATGATTTACGTTATTTTTTGGTAAGGTTTATTTAGGCGAGAGAATGTAAATGCCAAACAACTAATCGCCGTGGCTGTGAAGATGAAAAGGTGTTTCCAATGGATCTTGTTGTCATAGCGGGTTTCCTTGGCTCAGGCAAGACTACGCTGATTCTCTCGACGATTTCGAAAATCATTGAGCAGACTGGAAAAAAAATCGTGATAATTGTAAACGATTTTGGAAAAATTGGAATTGATGGAAAGGTCATGCAGAAATACGGTCTGCAGGTTCAGGAACTTGCCAGTGGATGCATATGCTGCACGCTCGGTTCTGATTTCATCAGTACATTAAGGACTGTGGCACTGGAGTTCTCACCTGACATCGTTATGGTAGAGCCAACGGGTATCGCAGATCCACAAGCGATACTGAACTCACTGGAACTCTATAGCGGACCCCCAGTCAATAGGAGGGTAGTTGCAGTTGTCGTTGATGCCGTAAGGTTTTCTGCGATCGTCAGGGCGCTTGAGAGACCGCTAAAGGCTCAGTTGAAAGCGGCGGGACTCGTCATTATCAACAAGATCGATGAAGTTTCAGCTGCTGCGGTGGAGGAAATTGAAGCAAAGATTAGGGAGATTGGAGCGACGGGAGCAATCATTCCAGCCTCAGCCACGGAGGGTACAAATCTCGACAAGGTTATTGACTATCTGGTGAGTGCATGTTGACACCTGATTTCTCAGCATATGCAGCCAAAGTACAGATCACTTCGGATCACTTGAGAACTGGATCGGAAATGCAAAAAGTGGTTGAAAATTTAATGTCAAGGTCTGTTATTGAGTGTGTGAAGGCTGGCGCCAGCCTCATTGGACATGCGAAGTGCATCGCTGAGAGTGACAGCGGTCATTATCTTACTTGCAGCGTCACAGACAACGATGGTAAGGCACGATGCAAAGGGAGTCTTGGAACCAATGTCAGCAAAATGGAACTTGTGATCAACATTCTTTTATACGGTTTGAACAGAGTGCAGGTGGAGGAGATCTTTAAGCGCGTACTGGAGGAAGAGACGAATTCAAAAGGATTCATGGCAAATGTTGAAGACATAGACGTGCGTGATGACGAACACGACCACGAACACCACGGGCACGAGCACCCAGAGGACAATCACAACGATTCCCATTGAGAGTCATGCATGGACATATTCGAAAAGTAGCTAGCTATTAGCGATCTTTCCATTGTTCTTAATCAGAATTGTCATTTCTTTATTTTTCTCGAGAATGCGAAGTGCAATTGTGAAAAGTAATAAATACCGCGATAGCGGGTAGTCCCCATTAGTAATTCATTCAGAAATGTGATAAATATTGATTAAATATTGAGGTTTCACAAACTCGTAAGGAAGGATTGGTCTGATGAAGACTAGTACGGGTGTGCAGGTCCTCAAAACGATGATCGGCAATCCGATAACAAGAAAGATCCTGGCGGGGATGAGTAAGTACTGCGAAACTGACCAGAAAAACCGTCTTGAGGTCGCACTTGAACTTTATGTCGGTGTGCGAGATGATGCATGCGCGTTCTGCAAGGCGGCGGAGAAGCCGCTTGCGTCTGTCCTGAGGAGAGGAGCGAAATCGTTTGGGGTCACTGAGGAGGAGATGAAGACCCGATTTAGAGATCCATACTGGCGAAAAGGACTTTCGTGTGTTGTGAGAGGGATTGCCGACTTCGGGGTGAGAAAGCCGTTCGTTCCAGGTGCACCGTTTCAGGTCGTTTGGGATGTGACTTACGCCTGCAATCTTCGATGTCAGCACTGCTATGCCACTGCGGGAAAAGCTCAGGAAGATGAACTTTCTCACGATGAGGCCATTGCAGTTGTCGACAAACTCGCAAGAATGGGCATACCGATCCTTGCCTTCTCTGGCGGTGAGCCGCTTGTCAGAAAAGATATCTTTGACTTGACGCGGAGAGCAGCCGACCACGGAATGTATGTTTCAATCGCCACGAACGGTACATTGATCACGCCTGAGAAAGCTAAGGAGATGAAGGAGGCTGGCGTAAGATATCTCCAAATCAGTATTGACGGCGCCAATGCCGCG
>JARYLV010000005.1 GCA_029907465.1 Methanomassiliicoccales archaeon | reverse complement strand
TGAAGGCGGGAAATTTGTCGAAGCCGCAGAGAAAATCCTGAAAGACACGGAGGAAGCCTAATGCGAGTTCAACCATGTAACCCTACTGATACAGGGAAGACTGATTGCACCGTCTGCAAAAAATGCTCATCCGTTTGTCCTGTTAACATCGACATCGGTGATATCGTCCGCCTTCACAGGTATGTGGCACCGTCACGGGGCTCGCACAGGGATGTCTTCCTTCTTGCGCAGGAACTGATGGCGAGGGGAAGGGTGAAACCATGGTTGACCCCAGGGCTCGATACTGGTAGGGACGAGATTTACTATTTCCCAGGCTGTCTTCCGATTTTTGATGAGCTCCTCGGATGGGGGACATCCTATGTTCGAGCGGCAAACGCGGGGGTTGCAATCCTGAATCATTTTGGTGTGTCCCCGAAGATCGTTTACGGTTGCTGCGGACACGATCTTTATTACGCGGGCAAACTCGATCATTTCGAACTGATTAGGAACCGCCTGGGTGAGGAAATCAATGGCCCTGTCATTGCAGGTTGTGCTGAATGTTATCACTCGCTTAAAGAACTCCACGGTCTCGACGCGATCCATATCTCTGAGTTCATTTCTAATGAGATCAAAGATATCCCTGAAAAGCCGATAATAACGACATTCCACGATCCCTGTAGGCTCGGGCGTTTTTATTCGAAGTATGACCAACCCCGTGAAATTCTCAAAAAGATCTCGACCTTTAAAGAAATGGATCATTCAAAAGAAAACTCATTCTGTTGTGGCATATCAGCTTGGTTCAATTGCAACAGTGTGTCGAAAGAGATTAGAGTTCGGAGACTGAATGAAGCAATTGCGACTGGCGCACAGATCCTAGTAACATCTTGCTCGAAATGCAGGATTCACCTCGAATGTATTTTCAATGAGGAGTCCTACAACAATGTGCCCCCAGCGATCACAATTCTTGATTTTCAGGAACTAGTTGCCGATGCGCTTGGAATCGATTTTACTCTCACTCCCATGGACTTCGGGGAAAAAGGTCAGCGGTTAAATCCTGTTACGCGAAGCAAGGACTTTACAAAACATCTTCTTCCTACTTCGTGCGAAAATGCGTATCTGTGCACCACTTGCGAGCGGTGTAAAGTCGAATGTGACTTTCATCATGATCTCGTTTCGATCATTGAACAGCTGAGGATCTCCTTTGTCAGGTGTGACCTCAATCCTAGCCCACATAAGAAGGTATTTGAAAATGTGAGGCTGACGGGGAACGTTTTCGGCGAGAGAACCCCCTTTGCATTAGGAAGAGAAAATGCGGAATACGTGTACTTCCCTGGTTGCGTCGCGGCGTATAGGCGGCCACAGCTCATGCGAAGCACCATGTCGATCCTCGATGCTATCGGCGTTGACTACGAGATCCCTGACGGACTTCTCTGTTGCGGTAGTGTCCTAAAGAGGACAGGATACGATCTCTCCTCTCTCGCTGAGAAGAACAAGGAGATCATAGGGGGGAGGAAAGTCATTGTTTCATGTGCTGGTTGCTACTCAACACTTGCAAGGGATTATACGGGCATCAGCGTCACTCATATCTCCCAATTCTTAAGGGGCAATGTTGATAAGCTCCACCTTAAACGTTTCGCGGCGAAAGTCGCATACCACGACCCGTGTCACCTCGGCCGGAAAATGCAAGTGTACGAGGATCCGAGAATTGTTCTCAGGGAAATCCCAGGGATTGAACTCGTCGAGTTTTCTGAATCGAGAGATCGTGCGATGTGTTGTGGTGGTGGCGGCGGGGTGAGGTCTTCAAGGAGGGATCTGGCTGCAGAGCTGAGTAAGAAAAGATTGAAGCAAGCGGAAGAACTCAGAGTTGACTTTGTCGTATCTGCTTGCCCATTCTGCGAGCTCAACCTTGAGGAACAAGGGGGACTGCAAGTCTTTGATCTCGTCGAAATAATTGCAAAGGCCCTGGAGGGGAATGTAAATGGCGCTTGACCTTCCAACCATCATAAGAAATTTTGATCTGAGGAAATGCATGCAATGTGGGAAGTGCTCGGCCTCGTGCCCAGCAGGCTTTGAATCAAACCTGAGGACGCGAATGATCATCTATATGGCCAAGTCCGGAATGGATGTCCTCGATTTGAACGAGCTTTGGAGCTGCACTACATGTTATACATGTCAGGAAAGATGTCCCAAGGGCGTCAAGGTGACGGACGCGATAATTTTCCTGAGAAACCTTGCCGCAAGGCGGGGGAATTTTCCAAGGATTCATCTCACTGCTATCAAAGCCATATATGACACATCTAATGGATTCCCATTGACGCCCGAGATCTCAAAAATAAGGTCCCTACTCGGGCTCCAGAAAGAGCCAGCGGATGTTGCCCACAACGAAGAAGCGCTATCCAAATTTCGGCGATTAATGGAATCGATCGAGATCATCAATATAACCAGGGAGGCCCAGAAGTGAGATATTCACTCTTTCCCGGGTGCATCGCGAAGAATCTGTATCCTTCGATTGAGAAAGCGACCTCTATAGTTTTCAAGGAATTGGGAATTGAGCTTGTTGAAGACCCATACACTTGTTGCCCAGCCCCTGGTGTTATCAGGAGCTATGATTTTGATTCGTGGCTTGTCATTGCTGCGAGAAACATTGCCACTGCTGAAGCGAAGGGGACCCCACTCCTAACAATATGCAACGGTTGCTATGGAACGCTCGGTGCCGCGGACAGATTCCTTAAAGCACATCCTGAGTACATAGAGAGAGTCAACAGGTTCCTCGCTACCGTCGATATGAGATACTTAGGGGCCACAAGGGTGGTCCATTTCGTTGATCTCATCAAAGAAAGTCTGCCGCAGCTCAAAGATGCGGTAAGGGTCGAGCTCGATTTGAAGGTTGCAATTCACTATGGATGCCATTATCTGAAGCCCTCGGCTCACGGTGGTGAGAATCCTGAAAGACCGGAGATCCTCGAGAGGATCGTTGAATGTCTGGGTTGCGAGAGCGTGGATTTTCCAGAAAAACTGAGTTGTTGCGGTGCTGGTGGTGGTGTCTGGAGTGGGAATGAAGATTTATCACTGGCCATTCTCCATCGGAAACTCAATTTCATCAAGGAAGCAGGCGCAGAATGTATCATCGACATCTGCCCCTTTTGTCATTTGCAGCTTGACCAGGGGCAAAAGCGGTTGAAAACAAGATTCGAAATCCCTGTACTCCACCTCAACCAGCTGATTGGCCTCTCATTCGGAGTCAAGGACAAGATCCTCGGCCTTCACACCCACATGGTTTCGACGAGGAACATTGCGAAAAAGGCGAAGAAGGCGAGGAAGGATCTTTTCGAAGAGAACGAAGAAAAGGAAATATGAAAGGAAAAGAGTTTATGCATTCCAGACGATCGCGAGCAGTCCGCCGATGAAGCCAAGGATCATTCCGATGATGAAGCCTCCACCGATGACGATGCTCACCAGCGAGAAAACGAGGATGATGACTCCCCAAGTAATGTGTTCCTGTGGACGCTGGCTCAATTTTATTGCAGCTATCAGGACGATCAATCCGAGGATCAACCCAGCGATCAACACGATAATTCCTGCTGGAACGAACATGAATGTCATGAAAGCGCCAAGGATCGCAACAATCAGTCCATTGATCATGATGAAGACGCCTGCGATCATCGAAAGTACGATCGCTCCTTCTGGCCTCGTTTTTCGAGGATATTGTGTTGGATAACCTTGTTGGTACGGCACTTGGTACTGTTGCTGGTATTGCGGTTGATATTGCGCTTGTCCAGCCGGTTGACTTTCCTGAACCGGCAGTTGTGCCCCACATTTCGGGCAGTAGTTAGCTGCGGAATGCATTCTTTCTCCGCAATATGGGCAGAATTTTATATCGTCTGTCAATTTGACACCTGTTCCCAAGAGACGATTCTTACCTTAATACTTTAGCGCCTAATTGTAAAAATTATCGCAGATGATAGCAACACCCTCAGAAACGCCTCTCTATTCTTTGTCAACCCCCTCTAATTCAATTCTACTATCCTTTTTCCTTTTCATATGGCCCCCGGGCCCGCCCCTCTCAATTCTCGCTTTTTCAATACAATCTTCACTATCACAAACAAATGCTGCGAAAAGAAAATGCTTCGCCTGCCTACCGCAGAATTGACATCGCTCTTTTTCGATATCCATGATATCTTGGTATAATACTCATTTGTTTTTGATAGTTGCGGGTCCTAATCTCTGCTTTTTTGATCCCTTCTGAAGAAAAGAGTAATAAGCGAGTGGAAATATCAGCACCATCCGTGAAAAAGTCTGTTTTTGACCCCATGCTTCTAACGGCGATCAGAGAGGTTTGGTCCGATCTCACTCTATGGGAATGTCACCAGTGTGGGCAATGTTCCGCCGTCTGCCCGAGCCTGTCGCACGGTGGCATTCGGATAAGAGAAATAATCGAGCGTGTGATGCTTGGGGCGATCAACGTTGAAAAAGAGGATGCCATATGGTCCTGTATGATGTGTCAGAGTTGTACGGAAAGATGTCAGCTAGATGTTAATCCCTCGTTCATCGTCACTTTGGTACGGAATCTTGCTTCTGAGAGAGGGCATATTCCAAAGCATTATTTGGAGGAGGCGAGACTATTCATAAGGACAGGTCTCTCATTTCCAAAAACAGGTTTAACAAAGAAAATGAGAAGTGAAATGAAGCTCGACGATATTGATATCGATCAGAAAACGATGGATGAGGTCAAGTTTATTGTCAATAGGACTCGATTGGGGAGGCTAGGTCTTTGAGCCGCACCTTTTATCTCTTCCGTGGATGTCTTATCCCGACGAGACTCCCATTTCTGGAACGGTCTTCCATTTTTGTACTGGACAAAATGAAGGTTCATTATGAGCCGCTGCCCGGTGCGACTTGTTGTGTCGAGCCGATCGGACTAAGGTCGCTCGCCGTTGATACTTGGTTAGTCGCGGCCGCGAGGTTACTTTCTATTGCTGAAGAAAATGATCGGGACATCCTTACTTTGTGCAACGGGTGCCTAATGTCCCTCAAGGAAGCAAAGCACGCACTCAAGTCGCAAAAAATAAGAGACCGCGTCAACGAGGTGCTCGCCGGGATCGGTAGGAGGTATACGGGTAAGACAGAAATCATTCATCTCGTAGATCTGATCGCAAAAAGAAGAACGGCGCTTGATGAACTCGTGGTTAAACGAGGCACGGGAATGCGAGTCGCAATTCATCCTGGGTGTCATCTTGTTCGCCCCACTAAATTGACCTCATATGATCAGAGTTATTATACGCGGGCACTCAGCGAAATTGCCAGTTCCTTGGGTGCTGAGGTCGTCGCAGAAGAGGATTGGCCAAATTGCTGCGGCGGAGGTGTGTCCAATGTCAATGAAGTACTGTCTTCAAAGGTGCTTGATGAGTTGATCGATGAATTCGCAACAGCGGGTGCAAATTGTATCCTGACGCCATGCCCCTTTTGTTTTGTCCAGTTTGATCTCAGGCAAAAACGAGGTATGCCAGTCCTCTATTTTTCTGAATTTCTGGCACTCGCACTCGGTGCCTCCTCCGAAGAAATCGGATTGAGATATCACAAGACGAAGGTCGTTGTCTAGGCAGTTTCGGGCGCCTTGACACTCGTGATCTCGAGGCTGAAGTGGATCGCCTTCGACGAATGTGTGATCCATCCCAGGGAAAGGATATCCGCATGTCTGGCATATTTTGGCGCTGTCTCAGGGGTCAATCCCCCTGAGACCTCAACAAGAATTCGATCATTGAGTTTCTTCACCGCAAGAGACGCGACTTCGACTTGTTCCACTGACATATTATCGAACATGATGATATCTGCGCCAGCCTTTGCCGCCTCTACCGCCTGTTCGATCGTTTCGACTTCGACTTCAATTTTCTTTGTGAAAGAAACACTTTTCGCCTTCGAAACAGCCTCGGTGATACTCCCAACGACCCTCAGATGGTTATCTTTGATGAGAATCGCATCGTCGAGCCGATAACGATGAGGATCTCCACCGCCGATGATGACCGCCTTCTTCTCGTATTTTCTGAACCCAGGGGTAGTCTTCCTGGTCGCAGCGATCTTGACATTTGGGTTAAACTTTCTACACTCCTTCAGAATATTATTTGTGGCAGTTGCAATGCCACTCATTTTCATAAGGAAATTGAGCGCGAGTCTTTCACCAAGCAGAATTTTTTTCAAAGGCCCTTCCAGAACGAGGACGTCTTCTCCTTTCGTGATTCTCTCCCCGTCTCTCGCCATCGGAAATGTGTTGACGCCGAGCCTTTCGAAGATCTCGATCGCCTCTTCAAGACCCGCAAGAACACCTTCCTCGTTCGCGACGATCTTTGCATTTCCTACTTCATCATTGAGGAGGATGTCACTCGTGATATCCCCAAAACCCACATCCTCCTTGAGATAGTCAGTGATCTCATTCATCCAAGTTATGATAGATATTTTCTAATATAAATCTATTCATTATCTGGCTAGATTCGACATACTGTATCAATTAACATCATTTCTATATGGCCGCTCCCAGTATGGCTAAAATTACAGGATTAAACAAAAGCCGAGGCCAATTCTTTCTGCCATTTAGATTGCTTATCAAAAATACTTACCGCACAACGGAACTGGCTCTTCAAGATTGGAAGATTTCGCTGAGAATCCGGATCGGACTAGTAAATCTGGATTTCTTTCCATCAGAACAAAAATCATTTCGGAGTTGCTATTAGGATCCACCATCGATTATTATAGGACAATCCTGATCGGCGGATTGGTTGTGAATGCCTCTTTGGCTTTGGGAAAGATGGAAATCGGATTTGCATTATTATGGAGAAATAAAAACAAAAAACAGCAAACAAGCACTGGAAGTTGACGAGTTCATGGAATGGAAAAATGAGTAGGCTGAACAAAGGATAAGACTATAAATCGCGCTGCTCATTTGTCTTTTTTAAGTATTGTGAATTTTGATTTTGGGCTACCGCAATTGTTGAATTTTGTCTTGCAATGCCCACACTGATGACGCTTCAAATCATATAACCTAAACTTCTATGATTTAAGGGGCTTGTTTAAACCTCACTGCCACAAGCCGGACATTTCACAGCTATCCAAACAACGTGTAATAACAAGTCGTTACTTTCAAAGGCTTATTGTCTTGTTTTTCTATACTCCATACACACCACAAAGAAAACGACCACCATAACAAACCAAGCCATACAATGTAAAAGCAAAATAACGAGAATGATTCTATATAATCTCTTTAACAAATCTTATGCCAATAAAAAATGAAGGCACCAGATAAATTATCAATTCGAACACACTCACCAGTCCCTGACTGTACATTATCACCACACCAAAAAGCCACCCAATAATGTATTTTGTCGCCCAATAAGGCATGGCAAAAACCAATAACACAGTATAAAACGCACTCATCACATGAAATAACGAAACAAAAGAAGCAGAAAACAGTCCTACATTAACTAAGGAAGATAAAACAATGAACGCGACCCACCCAGCAACTACTTCGAAACAAGCTCTCTTGAAACCATATTCAAACTTGGACATATATTCTATTTATGTTGATAAATACGCGTTTTGATTTTAATATTTTTTTGAATCTAAATCAGCAAAACAATCTAGGACGTCCTCAGAAATCCATCCTAGCGGAGTGTTTTTTGTTCAAGAGACTCTTTATCAATACTTTTTTTCTGGCCGCAAAAGTAAGTCCATTCAAGTTTGTTTTTTTAGTTTGAGAAGGAGGTGGCTATATATCATGAGGAGGTTGATGAAAATGGAGTTTCGAGCTTCTTTATATTTTAAACAGCTCGATAAGAGTCACGGCTTTGGGCTATTGCAAAAATTGAAACAAAAAATGTCGCGGTTCAAAAAAAGTGTACAAATCAAAATCACGATTGTTTAAGTCATCGACGATGGATTTGCACGTGCTCTGGCCTAAACGGAAATTATCCTAGTTCGAATTCTTCCCCTGGTTTCGGCAGATAAACGTTGAATTCTCCTTCCAATTCCTTTGCGAGGACTTCTCTGTTCTCGCTGTGACAGAGCACGACATTCTTTGGTGAGCAGGCCCGAATGAACGCGATCAATTCGTTATGATCTGAGTGTGCTGACAGGTCAAATGCTTCCACCTCACATTTGATCTTTTCCTTTACCCCGTAAATATCGATCATACCTGTGTCGAGGAGCTGTCTCCCGTTCGACCCCTCGACCTGATAGCCAGTTAAAAGAATCGCACTTTTCCTATCGTCTTTGATGTCTTTGAGGTATTCCATCACAGGCCCGCCATCAAGCATCCCACCAGTTGTCACGATGACTTCGCCCTTCTTTGCACGCTCGCGTCCAGCTGGCGTCCTCACCTCTTTAAATCTACCTTTTGCGACCCTCAGATTCTTTTCTGAGCGCAGATATTCAGGTTGGTCCAGATAAAGACGGGTGACGGTTCTCCCCATGCCGTCTACCCACATATCGTATTTCTCATTTCTCAAAATGAGCATAACCTCTTGAGTTCTTCCGACGGCAAAGCATGGAATGATGACCTTGCCACCTCGGTCCACAACCTCTCCGATCTTTTCGAGAAGCCTTTTTTCAGTCTTTGCCCTGTTTGGATGAGTTCTGCCCGCGTATGTGGCCTCGATGATGAGGTTGTCGCATTTCACGGGGTGCGCCCCCCAAACGAGTTGAGTGTTTCTGGTATTGATATCACCGGTAAATAGCGTCACATCGTCACCTCTCAACTCGTACATCGCCGCACCAGGCACGTGGCCAGCACTGTGCATCTCCACTTCAAATCCAGCTACGTCTACAGTTTCTCCGAATTCCATCGTCGTAAAATTTCTCAGGGCTGTCTTGATGTCTGTACTCTCAAATGGTCTGGGATATCCTTCTGCATCTGCAACCTTGAGCGCATCTTCAAGCAGAACCCTCGTTATCGTCATTGTCGAAGAGGTCGCAACAACTTCCGTGTCGTACCTTTTGCATAACCAAGGAACCATACCGCTGTGATCTAGATGGCAGTGGGAAAGGAAAACATAGTCAACTGGAGGACTCGGCATTGGATATTGAGGTGGTTTTGAAGGTCTCATGCCGTATTCAAGAAGTAAGTTTGCATCTTTGTGTCGGAGGAATATACCCATTCTTCCGACGATGTCCGCCCCGCCCAGAAATTTAATCATCATGTCCGACAGCTCCGATATACTTTTATTACTCTCCCATAATCTGAATGATTACTTTTCTGCTTCTCTTTCGAATGTCCAGTTCCATGAGAACGACCTGTTGCCATGTCCCCAGATCGGGAGATCCTCCCGAAAAAGGGATGGTTAGAGAGGTTCCAAGAAACGACGATCGGATGTGAGAATGTCCATTATCGTCCCCCCAGGCCCTATTGTGATCATAATTAGAATTCTTCGGCGCAATGCGCTCGAGCGCTTTCCTGATGTCATTTCTCAATCCTGGCTCATTTTCAATCGTCAGCAATGCCGCTGTCGAGTGAGGGACGAAAACACAGGCGAGTCCGTCAGAGACTCCGGATTCCCTGATCGCACTCTTTATGTGATCGGTGATGTCGATCAGATCTTCTTCGCCTCTCGTTTCAATAGTCACCGTTTTTCTGAACATCATTCCACTAAACCGCCAACTAAAGCATACATATAAGCATTTTTTGGTACAAATTGGATTGCAGGGTTTACATACTTTAGGAACAAATCGATGGAGGGCACAATTTGCGAACAACTATGCTGTAATAAAATAAGTTCGAAATTTTCCATATGTATTGTTTTCGAATATCGTCACTACTGGAACATTCTAGAGGGAATTCATCTGAGTTACTATCGTCGTTGCCTATTACTCTTTAGCGGCGTCTTCCAAAAAAATGACGCCCCATTCCAGCTGACTTAGATAGGAAGGTCATACTCTGAATGATACGAAGGAAACCCGGTGTCAATAGACGGAGAAAAAATTAATAATTCGAATTCGGCTATTAAGACTGTGTCCAATCCCGTCCTAGGTGCAGGTACATATCTAGGAAAAAAGGATTTGAGAACTGAACGGATCTGGCTGGAATCCGATTTCAGGGTTAAACTGATAAAATATGGGATTGATAAAGCGGGTAGCATCAATAAACTAGGAAGAGAACTCGGATACCGCTCAAGGGTACATCCGGGATGGAGCATCAGACAGATACTTTTAGGAAAACAAGCTTTTCCGTACAACAGACTCGCGCGGTTAGCGGACTATCTCGGATGGTCAATGGATGAGATACTAAAATACCAGGCGAAGCGTGACAAAGTGACCTTTGAAAGCACGAGACGCGCCCTACAGGAACACGGCATGTGGTACTATATTCCGCGGTGATGTCTGACGAATTGTCGACCCACTCTCTCATCGAGTTGCAATTACGAATTTTAGTTTTCATGAGGTGCGCCCTTTAGATGTGGATAAAATCTTACAGGAAACCCCAAAAAAAATATATACGTTAAACAACATTAGAATTCTTGTCTGACGCATGTCCGACCGAAGGGATTGGGGTGCTCTTTAGAAAGAAAGATCCTATGGTTGATCAGAAAGCAAATCATACTGTCCACCGTAGCGTATATAAAGTTGCTGAGGTGGATAGCGGCGAAGAGACAAAGCGATTCAGGAGTTCACGTGTCGTCTACAGTTTCTGGAGTGCTGTTAAGTATATCTTCATTTTATCGTTTCTTCTCTGGTGGCTTCCGATCATCGGCCAGATGATTGCTGGCTATGTCGGAGGCAGGCGAGCTGGAAGCCCGTGGAAAGGTGTTGTTGCAGCTATTATTCCACTTGTCGTCATATTTGCGATCACTGCTGCCGTTGATGTCGGCTGGATCCCGACCACGATCGGCGGGATCAATATCACCCCAGGGGCAATTCTAAATGCAATGGCCTCAAACATTCCGATTCTTGATTCGTATATGAATTTCGCTTCGCTATACCTTCACAACTTTGTGTCGTTGCTACAATCCACAATCTCGTTCAGGCTTGACGGTTATCTGATGACGATCGCCTTTGCTTATATTGGAGGAGTTATCGCTGATCAGACCAGGAGGGAAATGGAATACATTTCCCAACACGGTGGCCACCGAACAACGGTCGTCGTGGAGGGAAGTGAATTCCCGCACGAAACCGTCTCCCCTCGATCCTCCTGGTCGAATTTTTCTCTTAACCCGAGACGGCAAGGATATGACGGGATGAGCTTTGATGAGCTCCAGGCGGTTGGAGCAAGCGTCGAATACGGTGACGAGGAACTTCCGCCACTTAGGTCTGCTCATAGGATCATCGAATCAAGGGAATTGCCTCAGTCGATGTCGCCGAGGGAAGCGAAGCTTATTGATAAAAGGGCGCATCTAATGGCTAAGAAACAGCGGGTGGTTGAGAAAAAGGTAAAGAAGTCAGCCGGTTTGCCAGAGGGTTTGATCAATAGAGCACTGATGAAGAAACGCGTGAGCAAATCTGTTGCACCAGAGGGAATTGATTCAAAATCAAGCGATTGGGAATTCATGTAATTGAGCTCTTAAGTCAAAAATATCCAGGTCGGTCTATTTCGTGAATATCGATTTCATGAATATCGTCTGCAACAGAGCAGTCCTATGGCTTCATGGAAATCAGGGAGAATTGAACGTGAATTGGTTTTGTGGTACCAATTTCATTTGGAGCGTTGGAAGCACCAAAAATCTGTGACTTACAATGATCAATAGATGCAGTGAAATTTCGTAGAAGAATATTTATATGAAAATCTTTTTCCACCGCACTTGGCGATTGAACGATGTTCTGTCCGGAATGTAGATCATTGATGTTTCCTAAGAACGGCGTATTCAAGTGCAGTAAATGTGGCAAAGAACAGAAAATGAACGGTGAAAGACAAACTTTCACCACGAGGATTCGAGAAAAGGAACTGGTAGTGATTGATTCAAACGCCCCAACGCTTCCGAAAACAAAGGTGGAGTGTCCTAAGTGCGGACACGACGAAGCTTTTTGGGTTTTGAGACAGACGAGAGCGGCCGATGAGCCCGAGACCCGTATTTATCGCTGCACGGAATGTGGTTATTCTTGGAGAGAATACTAATTCCAGTCAATAACCTCTAAGTAAGGTTTATTACTCTATAAACGCTTACCGAACAATGGGGGGAACTCATGCTTCATGCGAAAGTGAAGTCAGAGATTCTCAAGAGCATTGTCGATGTCGTTTCGACGCTTGTGGATGAAGCGAAGTTCAACATTGCGCCGGATAGGCTCAGTCTGAAAGCGGTCGATCCCGCGCACGTTGCTATGGTTAACCTATTGCTTCAGAAGGGTGCGTTTGAAGAATATAAGGCGGACGATACTGAGCTCGGGATTGATCTTGATAAGATCAAAGAAGTTCTAAGACTCGCGAAGGCAGGAGAAATCCTTGAGATCGAACAGGACGAGAATCATAATAGACTTGTCATCAATGTGGGAAACATCACAAGGAGAATGAACTTGGTAGATACAACGGGTATGTCTGACCCCAAGGTTCCAAATCTCAACCTGCCCGCAGTAGTTGTTGTGACTTCCGATGAGCTCCAAAAAGGGATCAAAGCGGCGGAGAATATTTCTGATTACATCGCTTTGACTGCTTCGCCTGACGGATTTGAGATGTTTTCAGAGGGTGATACGGATTCTGTAAGCCTCAGGCTCTCCAAGGATCTTCTGGTTTCGCTTGAATGCAAGGAGAAAGTCCGAAGTCTTTTCCCGCTTGACTACTTCTCGAATATGGTAAGAGCAATCCCCTCAGGTACGACAATAAAGATCAGCCTGGGCAATGATTTTCCTGTAAAACTCGAGTTCAAAATTGCTGATGGGAAGGGCGAAGTCAGTTATCTGCTTGCGCCAAGGATTGAAAGCGATTAGAGCTTGAGACTTTCAAGAATCTTCATTTCCTGATCAGGGAGTTCGACGACGATGGATAGTTTATCTCTGATGCCTGATTTTTCGATTTTGTCACGAAGTAACTCATCGATCTGAAAGATTCCGGCGGAATTGTTCATTCTGATCTCGATTCTAATCGGTCTCTCTTTGCCCTTCAATACGGAGACTTTATCGATTGCGAGAGCCGAGACGGAATGGATATTGACGCTTCCCGCTTTAAAAGGAATCCTTGCCCTTCCTTTCTCCATGTCCAGTGCATCAGCGACCCTGACGACACCTGCCTCCAAAGTTAAAGGTGTGAATTCATCGTGATGTGAGATCATCGCATGCATGATTTCTGCCACAAGAAGCGTCAACAGTGGTTCTGAATAGAAGTCAGAGAGAATTCTTCGGATTATCGGTGGCGCTAGTATGAGTGAAAAGTCTTCATGTGCCATTCGATGGATCGCATGTCCAATATCATGAAGTGCTGATGCGAGAACGACGACGACTTCCGCATCCTCATTTCTCATCCCATGGTCTTCCACCACGCTAGGCTTTTCTCCGCTTTCAATCAGGAGACGTAGCATCTTGAGTGCAATGGATGCGACAATCTTAACATGCGTCGGCCCATGATCATTATAGCCCATTCTATCAATTGCCATTATGTTAGAGGCCTTCCATAGTGCCAAAACCTCCTGATCATCGTTAATCTTGTCAACAATTCTTGCAAGAACTGAGTTTGAGCCGCAGGGTATTCTAAATACTCCCTTCATCATCATCTTGGTATTCCACTGATCCATTAAAAATTATATCTGCAGAAAATGCGTCAAAATAGCGATTAGAAAAGCGCAAAAGCTTTTTAATCGGAGTCATGCTATTCTCCAATCCCCTTCCCGAGGTGCTCGAATTTGGCCACTTTGAGCGATGAAGACGTGCGTTATCTTGAGCAAAAAGCAAACCTTATTCGAAGACACGTGCTCCGCATGACATTTGCAGCTGGATCAGGACATCCGGGCGGATCGCTCTCAAGTGCCGACATACTCTCTGCACTTTATTTTAAAATCCTCAATCATAGACCGCACCAGCCTGATTGGGAAGGCCGCGATCGTTTTGTGCTGTCAAAGGGCCACGCCGCTCCCGCATACTATGCTGCATTGGCCGAAAGCGGCTATTTCCCGGTCAGCGAGCTACTTACCCTGAGAAAGCTGGGGAGTCGACTGCAAGGCCATCCGTCCAGGGGGAAAACGCCGGGGGTTGAGATGTCCACCGGCTCATTAGGGCAGGGACTCAGTGTCGCCAATGGAATGGCACTTGCTGCAAAGCTGAATGGAGGTCATTACCGTATTTACTGCCTTTGCGGCGACGGGGAGATAGAGAGCGGCCAGATATGGGAGGCCGCCATGTTTGGGGCACACTACAAGATCGATAACATCACCGTTTTTGTTGATAGGAATGGTCTACAGATCGACGGCCCAACTGAATCCGTCATGTCAATTGAACCGTTAGCAGAGAAATGGGCGAGTTTTGGTTGGCACGTTATCGAGATCAATGGTCATGACATGAGAGAGATCTGGAATGCCTGCGAGGAAGCCAAAACGATTAAGGGTAGACCCACAGTGATCATCGCACACACGATCAAGGGGAAAGGAGTCTCGTTCATGGAAAATTCGATAAGCTTCCATGGCAAGGCGCCAAATGAGGAAGAACTAAGGCGTGGATTAAGAGAGCTGGGGGAGGAGATATGAAGAGACCGCTCGCCAGCCAGCGGAAAGAGTATGGCCGGGCACTCGTCGAAATAGGAGAGATGCGACCCGACGTCGTCGTTCTTGACGCGGATCTTTCCACATCAACGAGGACCGCAGATTTTGCTAAGAAATTCCCCAACCGGTTTTTCAATTGTGGCATTGCGGAACAGAATATGATGGGGACCGCGGCAGGGCTGGCGGCTAGCGGCAAGATTGTCTTCGCGTCATCGTTTGCAGTTTTTGCGACTGGTCGGTGCTGGGACCAGATCAGGCAATCGATCGCCTATACGAAATTCAACGTCAAGATTGTTGCGACACATGCTGGGATCACTGTCGGTGGGGACGGTGCTTCTCATCAAACAGCGGAAGATATTGCGCTAATGCGCACTTTGCCGAACATGACTGTCGTAGTTCCAGCTGACGCGCCAGAGACTTACAAAGCGATCAAGGCTGTTGTCGATTGGCCAGGTCCTTGTTATGTGAGGCTAGGTCGAGTTGATTTTCCTGTTGTGACAACGCCAGAAACCCCCTTCTCGATCGGAAAGTCGACGGAGATGCTTCCAGGCGATGATGTCGCGGTGATCGCTACTGGCCAGATGGTTGCAGTCGCTCTCGATGCCGCGGAGGAGCTCAAGAAGCTAGGGATATCTGCATCGGTCATCAATATGAGCACAATCAAGCCGCTCGACGAGGAAACGATAATCAGGTGCGCTCGGAAGACAGGAGCGATTGTTACGGCGGAAGAACACAACATTCTTTCAGGTTTGGGAAGTGCTGTTGCGGCATGCCTCTGCGAGAATTACCCGGTGCCGATGAAAAGGGTTGGGATTCCTGATACGTTCGGGGAATCGGGGGAGAGCGAAGAGTTAATGGTTAAATACGGCCTCACGAGTGACGAGATTGTCAGAGCGGCAGTTGATGTCATGAGGAGGAAGAGAAAATGAAGATCTTCATCGACAGTGCGAATATCGAACAGATTAAAGAGGTCGCTAGCTGGGGTATTCTCGATGGTGTGACAACGAACCCTACATTGGTTGCAAAAGAAAAGACTGATTTTAAGTCGCTGATCAAGCAGATATGTGATATTGTCGATGGGCCGATCAGTGTCGAAGCGATTAGTCTCACCACAGACGAGATGATCAACGAGGCACGATCTCTCGCTTCCATTCATAAGAACATCGTGGTGAAAATTCCGATGACTGAGGAAGGATTGAAGGCGACGAAAAGATTGTCGGAGGAGGGCATCAGGGTCAATATGACACTCGTGTTTTCTCCGGCCCAGGCGTTGTTCGCTGCCAAGGCGGGAGCGAAATATATATCGCCGTTTGTTGGTCGCCTTGATGACGTCGGCCACAATGGAATGGAACTTGTTGGGCAGATCCTGGATATCCTTGATAATTATGATTTTGAGTCAGAAGTAATTGTCGCGAGCGTTAGACATCCTGGTCATGTGATCGAAGCGGCGATGATGGGTGCTCATATCGCAACGGTACCGTATGATGTCCTCAAGAAAATGTTCAGGCACCCTTTGACAGATGTTGGCATCGAACGTTTCCTCAAGGATTGGGAAAAAGTCAGCGGTCGTTGATCCTCAGTGTTGGTTCTCTGTTGATAATAATGGATTGGCAAGCATCAGCGAGACACGAATATTGAATAAGGTGACGCGTTATCTATCATCCGTGCCAACGTCTATTGCATCGTTGGTATTGCTGTGCAAGCATATCGAATCGACAAGAAGCAGGAAGAAGAAGATTGAACTTCTCTCAGCTTTCCTTAGGGGTCTAGAGGCGGGGGAGATTAAGCCAGCAGTCCTTTTCTTGTTGGGCAGGCCCTTACCAGAATCTGAGTCAAGAGCTCTCCGCGTAGGATATTCCACGATCACTGACGCACTGATGGTCCAGCAACAGCGACTTCCAGTTGAGATGAATTTGACTATTCATGAGTTCGCATCAATGATCAGTAAGATCGCCGACGCAAAGGGTAGTGGTTCGAGGAAATTTAAGAAAGACTTTCTCAGCGGTCTGTTAGCGAGGCTCACTGAGGAAGAAAGGGAATACGTTGTGAGAGGTCTTTCGGGTGAAATGAGGATCGGCGCCAACGAGGGCATAATGATCGAGGCGATCGCACTCGCATCTTCTATTCCAGTTGAGGAGATCAGGTTGGCTAATATGGTGTCAGGGGACATCGGACTCGTTGCAGAAACTGCATTGACTGGGGGGAGGAATGCGGTTAAATCTTTCGGCATAAACCTGTTTGTGCCACTCAAGCCTATGCTTGCGGAGATGGCCCGATCAACAGATGAGGCTCTGAGATTGCTTGGGAAGGCCGCCTTCGAGTTCAAATTCGATGGCGTGAGGGTACAGATCCATAAATCCGGGACAGCAGTGAGGATTTTTAGCCGCCGGCTCACAGATCTGACAAATAGCTTTCCCGACGTCATCGAAATGATTGTCCGCTCAATCCCCACACAGTCTCTCATACTCGAAGGCGAGGTCATCGGGTTTCGTGATCGGCCTCTTCCCTTTCAGGAGTTGATGCGCCGTTTGATGCGCAGTCATCAAATTGATGAGATTATGAGAGAGGTGCCGGTCAGACTCTTCCTCTTTGATATTCTCTATCTTGACGGGCAACCCCTCCTTGATAAGCCATACATCGAACGCTGGCGCATTCTGCAGGAGGTAGTGCCATCAGAGTTCATTGCACCAAGAATCGTGACTGACGATCGTGATGAAGCGAATAACTTTTTCGAACGTTCCCTTTCTGAGGGGCATGAAGGTCTGATCGCGAAAAGTCTATCCAGTCCATATGTCATTGGCAAGAGGGGGCGTCACTGGCTGAAGATCAAGAAGAGCATGACGCTGGACCTCGTTGTGGTCGCTGCAGATTGGGGGTATGGGAGAAGGGAGGGATGGCTCAGCGACTATTATCTCGCTGCTGTTTCCGGGAGCGAATTCGAAATCGTTGGAAAAACGTTCAAGGGTTTGACAGATGATGAATTTGAATGGATGACGAATAAACTCTTATCGATCAAAGTTAAAGAGACTTCGACCACAGTTTTCGTTAGACCAGAGATTGTGGTCGAAGTTGCATTTGACGAGATTCAAAAGAGTCCGAGGTATCGATCAGGCGTTGCATTGAGATTCGCGAGGATCAAGTCAATCCGCAGTGACAAGTCCCCAGAAGAAGCGGATACTTTGGAGACAGTTAAACACCTTTATAGAGTGCAAAAAAGACAAAAAGTCGATTCGTAGGAGAAGAATTGCCATTATCTTCCCTGCGGTTGCAATCCCGCCGAAATTGAGTAATGACAAAGACATATCATGACTGGTGTCACAAGTCTAACACTTCATGGTCCATCGCTGGCACAAAAAGAAGATATATCTGTGGACTTCATGACCGTTCGTGGATTACGATCTCGTCATCGTTGGCGGAGGGCCGGTTGGCTGTGAGATTGCCTCACGTGTTGGGTCTAGTCTAAAATCTCTGGTGATCGAAGAGCATGAGCAGATCGGTCTTCCCGTTCAATGTGCTGGACTGATCACTCCCCGAGTAGTTGAAATGACTGGCACGAGAGATTCAATTCTCAATAAATTCTCTGCGGCACACTTTCATTTTCCAAGCGGTTTAGTTCTGGAGGTGAGAGGAAAGGGTACAAAGGCTTTCGTGGTCGATAGGAGGCGGTTCGACCAGATTTGTTATGAAAGAGCCGTTTCTGTTGGTGCATCATTTTCTTTCTGCTCAAAATTCATCGATTTCCGGAATGTGGGAGATAAGCTCAAACTGGCTATTGAGGTTAACGGGGAGCGACAAGTCATTTCGACCAAGCTCCTAGTCGGTGCTGACGGGTATAGGTCCCACGTTTCTGAGATCGGGGGCCTCGGAAGACCTTTAGAGAGGGTGAAAGGGATTCAAGTTGACATCGAGTACGAGATGAATGATCAGGATGCTGTGGAAGTGTACCTTGGCGAAAAGGTAGCGCCCGGGTTCTTTGCATGGATGATCCCCTGCGGTTCATTCACGAGGTTGGGCCTTTGTATTTCAGAGCAATTTGGTGCACCAGCGGATTATCTTAGGCGACTTCTAAAGCAGCTGGGTCTCGACCAACGCAGGAGGATCAGAACGAGTTCTGGAGTTATCCCTATCGGCACTTTGTCTAAAACGTATGCCGATCGATTGATGATCGTGGGCGATGCAGCTGGCCAAGCCAAGCCGCTGAGTGGCGGTGGATTGTACACGGGGTGCGTTGCCGCCTGGTGCGCGGCAGAGACGGTCTCACGCTGTTTTGGTGAAGGGGACTTCTCTCAGCGTTTGACCTCAACATACCAGAGGGCTTGGAAGCGAAAGATCGGCCGTGAACTAGATCGGAGCTATCGTATCCGCAAGGTCTTTACTCAGCTTGACGACAAGAAACTCGATGAGATAGGGTCGATTTTTAATAGGGAAGAAGTCACCGAAGTTCTTTCTGAAGGGGACATCGATTTTCCGAGCCTGCTCGCCCCATCTGTTCTAAAGGCCGCGCCTTCTCTCCTCAAATTTTCGCCGCAGCTCTTGCGCACATTCATACGAAAATGATCCTATGATCCGGAAAAAAGAAATATGAGGTCGATTTTGAAAACTCCGAAATGTTGCTGGCGAAAGTCGAAAAACACAGAGCTGAAGCGGTGAGACGAGCCCTTTTCGCACGAGACATCGTGAGAAAGGACCTCGCGATCCTGGAAGAGCGGGACAGTATACTCATTCCTCTGAAGGAGAATTTAGACGCGGCGACGATCAGGGAACTTGATTTGGTACTCGTTGAGGGGAAAAGCCATCCGCGCACTTTTTACAGATCCCCTTACGAAGAAATAAGAGACCGCGTTGATATCCCAGATAGTCTCAAGTCACGATTGCCAGACAAATGGGAGAAACTCGGGGATGTCCTCATCCTGAGGTTACCTCCTGAGCTTGACAAATACGAGGCGCAGATCGCAGAGGTTTATGCAAGAGTTTTGCGTGCAAAAGCTGTTTGCCGGGAGATCGGTATTATCACGGGGCCATACAGGGAACCGAATCTTAAGGTGATTCTTGGTGATGAGACGGAGACTGTGCACATCGAGAATGGAATCAAATATAAATTCGATGTCGCCAGGATCATGTTTTCCTCCGGCAACATCAATGAGCGGAAGCGGATGAGTGAACTTGAATGTGATGGAGAAACCGTCATCGACATGTTTGCCGGCATCGGTTATTTTACTTTACCCATTGCAGTTTATACAAAGGCAAAGAAGATCGTCGCCTGTGAAATTAATCCCCTCTCTTATCGTTACCTGGAAGAAAATATTCGTCTCAATCACGTCGACTCGAAGGTTACGGCGTTCCTCGGTGATAATCGTAATTTGCCGGGTAAAGGCATCGCAGATAGAATTATCATGGGGTATGTCGGTACGACACACCATTACCTTCCCAAGGCACTGGAACTAATAAAACCCAGCGGAATAATCCATTATCATGAAACTTGTCCGATCAATCTTTTCCCCGAGCAACCAATGCGTCGCATCGACGATGCGATGCATGGGCGGAGGTATGAGATCCTCAGTATCCGAGAGGTGAAATCGTATGGACCATCGACAATTCACGTCGTTGTGGACATACGCGTCCTCGAATAAATCATGGTTTCCTCTCTTTTATTTCCTTTCTTCCCGTACAAGTTCTTCAATTGAACCGGTCGCCGCTATTAATCGCGCGAGAGCTTCATGATACCCTTCCCCTTCACTTGTGACAAGCTCTTTTGCGAAATCTGCTAGGTAAGTTCCAAAGTTTTTTTCCTCATTGGTATATTGCCATGATTTCTGGTCAGCCATATTCGTGACGCACAAAAAGGCATAAGTCACAGCGCGCGCCCGATGGTCAAGTTGTCTCTCTTTTTCGATGATCTTCACCAGGTACTCTCTATCCTGTGTCTTCACGATCCTCGCAAGTCTATCGGCCAATCGGCCGATGTTGCCGAGGGATGAGTATGAGGGCAAAAGAGCGTGAACTTGATTGGCAAGTTCCAGCCTCTTCGCTTCGTTAATCATCTGGGCGGGACTCAGTTCGGATCCACGATTGAGTATCGAGTCTATTACAGCTGGTGAAGCAACCTGTTCGAGAAGCAATTTTCCGTACTGATCCCACAGTTCACCAATGATCTTTCCCGCTTGATCGCTGGTCGAGATAACAGAAATCTTTTCTTTGAGGAGCAGGCCCTTGAGCGCTTCTTTTTCCGCATCAGTCCCCCTCAAATGCGAAACAAATGTGTCAATATCCGATCCAAAGCATTTCTCGCCGATCACCAGAGTTGGATCGCCTCGGTTCTGGATACGCATGACGATCTCTTTCAAATATCTCTCAAAGAATTCGCGATCTCCGATTTTACCGTTGAGATAGTCGTTGTACAAGACATCTCCTTTCTCGATGCTGCTCTTAATCCTGCAGACCTGACACGATGACAGGCATTCGAATTCATAGCTAATACCCACATCAAAGTCCGATGCCGGATCCCTTCCAGCAATGCCCTTCATAAGGTGATGTAAGAGGTTCTCCTCACCGAGACATTCCATGCATATTGATATGGTAAGCCCTGCTGATTTCCACAGAATCTCAAGTTTCATTCTCGCTGACCCATGAGGACATTTGCCGTGATCATCGAGTTTATATGGTGCCGATTGCAGCGAATCTCTAACATATTCCATCGGCACCTTTGGCGAGTCCGAAGAGCAAAAGAAACCGCTCGCAGACGAATAGAGATACAGATTGTCTTTTCTCGCGATATCCCAGAAGGCCAATAATCTCAATTCGGGATCATCGAAATATTGCACGCCGATCAGTTTCTCTTTGTCAACCTTCCCTCGGACGGCATAAGAGATCTTTCCAATCGGCAGATCGACAAAAGCGAGATAAGGAATCTTTGTCGCATTCTTGAGCGATATCGTTGCCGCGTAGCTTCGAACAAGTTGGTCTCCCCAACTTGCAAAAGAAATCAAGCGCTCCGTGTCGTCCCTGAACTCAGAAATCTTTTCTATTTTGTTTAGTATTTTTTCAAATGAACATTTCCTGCATTTTGAGGTGCATCGAGGAAAGAGGATTGAAGGACTGTCAGCGAGTTTCCTCGCTTTTTCAATCAGTTCCTTTTCCAAATTTTTCGGTGTGATTTTTAATCCACGCGTCTTGAAACTTTTTTGCATGATCTCTACCATGAAGTGATGCTCTCACGATAAGCTTTTGTGCAGGTCAATACAAAAGGATTTAACGGAGAAGATATTCATTTTCGTGTTGAGGGATGCGGTGCCGGCCGAAAAGTCCTACGCCAAGGGCTATTTAAAGGGCTATGAAGATGGATTAAGAGAAGCTTGGGAAGAGCTGATCTCGTTGACGATGAAAGGTTACAGCGCACGCGAAATACAGGTACTCGCAAAGTCGTCGCGTAACTCGATCGTTGCCAGAATAAGACAAAAAAGGAAGAAGTTCGAAGAGGAACTCGGCGAGCTCGATGAAGAGGAGACGAGAGCGCCGAAAGAATTAGTCGTTCCCACAGAATTAGTTCCTGGATCAGTTATTATTCTCAAGGGGAAGGAAATTGATGGGGCGTTCATCTCCTTCAAATCGCTCATCGAAAAGGGCTTCAAAGGTCTCTGCGTGACGAGATCGCATCCCGCAACGGTGAAAAGAAAATTCACATTGAACGTCCCAATGGTATGGCTCACAAAGGAGGAGATGCCACCTCCTGATCAAGGCGCTGCCGATGAGCAGTTGTACGTTTCACCAACGGATCTACCAAGGCTCTCGACAATAGTAAAGACCTTCACTTCGGGCAAATCTGGAAACGACCAAGGATCGACGAAGGTCATTCTGCTTGAGGGTGTTGAGTACTTGATCACACAGAATGATTTCAGGAATGTCTTGAGATTTTTACAAAACGTAAAAGATCAAGTTGTCTTGTCAAAATCGATCCTGCTGATCCCGATCGACCCCTCCACCTTCGAACAAAAGGATCTCAGTTTACTGGAACTCGAAATGGGAAGATAGCTCTTTACCGCGTCTATGGTGTCCGCTATAATGTATAGGGGTTGATAAGGGTTGATAAAAATAGAAAAAAAAGCTGTGGAAAGTCTACTCTGGCACAGCGCCCATTTTCCGAACGACCCATCGAGTTTACGCTACTTGCTCATGTAAATCTCGATGGAAGACACATTGGCGCTGCCGCCGCCCTCTGCTGGGATTGTTTCAGTTTGTATCTTGATGTCCTTCACCACAGCGTCGTGTATAAACCTGTTCCTGACGATCTCAGCGACATCAACCGCACGGCTAATTGCTCTTCCTCTTGCTTTGATGATGACGTCGGTCGAGCCGCTGTTAAACTGCGTCACAACAGCCAAAACATAGTTCATTGTTGGTTTTTTTCCAATGTATACCGTATTTTCGTCTGCCAATGTTAAACCTCCCTTGCGGTGGTATGTTGTGAACAATAACAAAAACGATATTTATTTCTTTCTCGCAAAAGTCTGGAAGAAACGGTGAATTGGAATCATGCAACTAATAGGTATAAAGCCGCAAAGCCAATCTTTATCTCATTATCTAAATTGAGACGGATCCAGATATCCCACATTCCTTTTTATGTATTTTTTGACCTGCTCCTCGAAAACATTTTTCGTAATGAACCCTGAGGCGTGCATCAGAGTATCGTTCAAATCAGGTTCAATTTTCATTGATGCGAGGCAAGGATAATGATGGTGAGTGAGCGCGGCCTTTTCAACAATCTCATCAAGCCGCACACCCCTCACGTTCTCCGCGAGGTAATGAGTATTTCCGCATGGTGTGCCCCTGATCACTTTAATATTACTGGCGGTCTTGTTGTCCTCGGTCTCAATTTCAATAATAGGTTTGCCAAACCATCGGGCGAATTCGTCAATTGTTTCCTTTCCAACAAGGTCAAGAGAACAGAACGGCCGTGGAAAGGCGTATTCAACGTGCCATTGATCCATGATTTTGCTGATCTGGCTTACTTGCCCAAATGGCATCCATTCGCTATTGTCGATTGGTGCGATGAGCCCCCGGGCTCTCGATCGACGTACGAGCTCAGGCACTAGTTGCGGAGAGTTCTGGCTTTCAGAGAGAAAAAGAAGGAGATCCGTTTCTGGAATCTCCTCTGGAATGTATTCTGAAGGGTCGTCAATGATCATTGGTAGATCCCTTGATAATTCCAGTGCGTTGACTTGCCAATGAGGTGGAGCTCTTTTTTCTAGATTTCTGAAGATTCTTTCTCCGTATTCTCCCTGCCAAACGACGAGGACTCTGAATCCCATAGAATAATCTCTCGGTGGTGGGGCTGTGTAAGTATCGATTCTTTCGACTTGAGTCTCTGGCTTGTACATACTTGATGGCTGAGCGCTATAGTCAACAATTTTTGCACTGAGGTCCTCGACTAAGGAGGAAAAGATATCTATTGATTCATCGGGAATGTCCAAAAAGAGCTCGCGGTATCGAGATTCGGAATTTATTGCTCCGTCCCTTTCAGGTGATGAAATCGCAAGTGTCGCATTTTCCGATAAAATTCGGATATTGTAAAAGATCTTTTTTTCTGACGAACCGATATTTGCGTATGCGATCGTGATCGGAAGATAGTCGAGACACATTCCGTGTTCTTTTGCTATAGCCCATAGTGCTCTCACGATATCGCTGCCTAAAAGCTCCTGTGTTAGTATGACCTTCCTTTTTGTCATGGTGACCAGGGGACGAATGATTTATTCTTGTTCAGTCAAATCATTCAAGTTTGATTGCTTCAACGGGGCACTCATCGACACAGGAACCACATTCAGTGCATTCTTCAGGATTTTTGACTTTCGAAATGTTGTCGACGATTTCAAAAACGCCCGCAGGGCAGACCTCTTCACATCTTCCGCATCCAGTACACAGATCTTCATCAACTTTTGGTGGCATATTCGACGACCTCCGTTCTTGAGGGGATACAATACCGACATTTAAACCTGTTCAATGTCCAGTTATCCTTTAGACCTCAGTTGCGTATGATGACAGAATGTTTGTGATAGACCTTTCCCCGAATTAATTCGGTAATGTTGAACCTAAATCTCGCGATGTTCCCTGAAGTACTTCGTGAGGATGCGCTTCTGCCCCTTCCTCAGGATTTCGGACAGCGTTGATGTCGAAACACCGAGACTCTTAGCCAGCTGCTTGAGGCTGATTTTCCGCGGGAAATCGAAATATCCTTTCTCAAAGGCCATCCGTGTAATCTGTTCTTGCCTTGCAGTCAGTGCGTCTTTGTCACTGATCTCAGTGATCTTAATTAACTTCGGCTCGGCGCCTACCTTCTCGAGGTTCTTCATTAACCTCTGAAGTGGCTCCTTTTCTGTTACTAGCAGAGACCATTCGAGCCGGCCGTCTTTTGTTGAAGTTGAAGATGTGAGGAAACAGTCTGTGTGCGCGAGCAATCGGCAGACAGCACACTCAGTTGTCGAAAAAACCGCGAGAACCTTTCCCCTTTCAATGGGTGTAATATCGACGTTAAAAATATTGGGACTCGATCTGATTGATTCGATGACCGAAGGCAGGTCCTCCTCCCTCTCAACTTCGATCTCGACGAGATCTCTTACCGCTTTCCCATTGACAGGCTTAGAGCCGATGATCTTGATGACTGACGGGTATTGCATGAGCGCATCCTTGATCCAATTCTCGGGCATTTTTAGCGATATGACTGCTTCCATCATGCGTCCATCACTCCTAAGGGTAAAACCCCCTCATTTCCATCGCCCTCGCGACGCGTTTCATCGCCAACATGTACGCAGCAGTCCTCAAATCCACATTCTGGCTCCTTGCAATCCCGTACACTGTTTCAAATGCCTCCGTCATCATCTGCAGTAGGCGGCTCTTGACCTCATCTAACGACCAGAAATAGAACTGCAGGTTTTGCACCCATTCAAAATAACTGACCGTTACACCACCCGCATTTGCAAGGATGTCCGGGATCACCATGATTCCCTTATCAAAGAGGATTCTGTCTGCTTCGGGCGTCGTCGGACCATTTGCCCCCTCTGCAACAATTTCAGCCCTAATCTTCTTCGCATTGTCTTTTCTGATAACATTTTCGAGCGCTGCAGGAATGAGGATCGTACATTCGGTCTCAAGCAGATCCTCTTGCGTGATGTTCTTGGCCCCCTCCATGTCCTGAACAGAGCCAGTCTTTTGTTTGTGTTCGTAGACCTTGATCGGATCGAGTCCATTCTGGTTCAGGATGCCGCCCTTCGAATCGCTTATAGCAACGATCTTGCATCCAGCTTCTTGGTGAAGGAGTCTCGCCGCATGCCAACCCACGTTGCCGTAACCTTGAATGGCAACCGTTGCTCCCTTCAACTCAATATTCTTCACTTTGGCCGCTTCCCGTATCACATACATTAAGCCGCGAGACGTCGCTTCATCCCGTCCCTTAGACCCGCCAATTTCCAGCGGCTTTCCCGTTACTACACTAGGTACCATGTATCCTTTGTTCATGCTGTAAGTATCCATGATCCACGCCATGGTCTGGGCATCGGTGTAAACATCGGGTGCAGGGATGTCTTTGTGAGGGCCAATGATCATTGAAATCTCCGTCACATATCGTCTCGTCATCCTTTCGATTTCCCCTCGGCTCATTTCTTTCGGATTGCAGATAATTCCTCCCTTGGCCCCACCAAATGGAATGCCCATGACTGCGCATTTCCAAGTCATCCACATGGCGAGAGCTCTCACTTCATCGAGCGAGACGTTCGGATGATATCTGATTCCACCCTTGCATGGTCCTCGCGCGAAATTATGCTGAACGCGGAATCCCGTGAACATTCTTACCCTACCATCGTCCAACCTGACGGGGAAGTTGACCGTCAGCTCACGCTGCGGTCTTGTCAGGAAATTGATCAGATCTTGGTCGAGTCCGAGGAGCCTTCCCACATTTTCAGTCTGTTTGACAGCCATTTCGTATGGATTGTTCTGATTCATTTTTCTCCTCCTTTATGAATTATTATGAATTAGCTTGAGTAAATATCATTGGTATTTGTGCGACATCCCTAAATATAATGCGGTTGTGCCATCGATCTATCCTTTCTACACAACTAAAACTGCGTCCGTACGACCAGGCATCAATAAGAAAGGTAATTATCATTCCTTTTGAAATATTCGTGAACTTGAGTGAACTATTATCTATTCGATCCAGGTCTTCTTTGGGAACGAAAGTTTTCGGCTAAATGTTCATTAATAGCAATGAAATCATACCCTCTGGTAGGTGATACTTTGGTTGTAGGGGTTGTTCAAGAGATTTGCCAGGGGTGCGGTGCGTGTGTCTCCTCTTGCCCTTCAAATGCGATTGTGATGAAAGGAAAAAAAGCAGCAGTCACAAAAATCTTTTGCCGATCATGTGGTGTATGTCTGGACAATTGCCCAGCGGGCGCACTACAAATGCATGACTGTTAAATAAGTTATACCTGATTCGGATAATGTTATGCATCCATTGGTACGATTTCTGCCTCAGAACGTGACGGTTGAAGTGACCCCAGGAGCAACGGTACTAGAAGCGGCTTATCAAGCTGGGGTTATGGTCAACAGCATCTGCGGTGGAAAAGGTACTTGCGGAAAATGTCGTGTTATCGTGCAAGGTGATGTTGAGCCATTTGGCGGCAGGGAGTTTTTTTCGGAGGATGAGTGGAAAGCGGGATATCGCCTTGCCTGTAAAACACGTATCAATGACAATGTAGAGGTACTAGTCCCAGAAGAAATTCAGATCGCCTCTCATCAAATCTTGACATCCTACAAAGTCGAAAGGCTTGGTGAACTTTCACCATTATCCTCGGCAAGATATCTTGAGCTTCCTTTGCCAACTCTTGATGATAATCTCGCGGATCTTGAACGGTTGAGACGCTCTCTTCTGTCATCAGGGGTTGACCTTTCCACGACCCTTCGGGCATTGAGGATAATGCCGAAGGTGTTGAGGGAAAGTCAATGGAAGGTCACCGCAGTCCTTGATGAAAGCGGCGAGACAAAGAGATTAATTGACCTAAGACCAGGTGACGCCACAAAAAGGAATTTTGGAATTGCCGTCGACATCGGAACGACAACGGTTGTTCTCAGTCTCGTGGATCTTGCGACAGGCAACGTGATCGCTCAAGCTTCGAATTATAACAAACAGATTATGTGCGGTGAAGATGTACTCTCGCGAATCGCCTACGCTGAGGAGGGGGGTCTGCCGCGCCTTAATCAGTTGATCATTGAGACAATAAATTACTTGATAGCAGAATTGTGCAGCGTCTCAGAAAACTGCGAGGGAATCGGCGGTAAAGTCTGCGCCCACGAAATATCGAGCATGGCGGTCGCTGGTAATACCACGATGATTCATCTCTTTTTAGGCCTCGATCCGAAATACATTCGTTACGAACCATATGTCCCGACTGTGAGCATCCCGCCAATTTATCGGGCTGATGAGGTTGGTGTGAACATCAATCCAGATGCACCAATTTACTGCGTCCCTAGCAGAGCGAGCTATGTTGGAGGAGACATTACGGCTGATATCATCGCATCTGGGATGCATCTCAGACCGGAAATCGCAATGTTGATCGACGTCGGTACGAACGGCGAGGTTGTTCTTGGCAACAACGAGTGGCTTATTTCGTGCTCGTGCTCCGCAGGCCCAGCTTTCGAAGGCGGAGAGGTTAGGTACGGGATGAGAGCAATGTCAGGTGCGATCGAACGTGTTCGCATCCTTGAGAATTACGATGTTAAGTATTCAACGATTGGCGGCGCAAAGCCACGTGGGATTTGCGGATCCGGTCTGATCGATCTCATAGCGGAAATGTTCCTCCGTGGTTTGATCGATAAAAAAGGCCATATCCAGCAGGCCAATACGTCGCGCGTTAGGCGTGGCGAGGACGGCATGGAATTTGTTATTGCTTGGGCTAATGAGACTGCTATAGGGAAAGACAGGATAACAAAACTTGACGGAAAGCAAAGGATCGTTGTGAAAGAAGAGAAGGGACGCGACATCGTGATCACGGAAAATGATATAGGTAATATAATCAGGACAAAGGCCGCAGTCTACGCTGCTTGCTGTGTCTTACTTAAGAAAGTCAACTTGACTTTTGATGATGTCTCAAGATTGTATATTGCTGGTGGTTTTGGCAACTACATCGACATGGAACGCGCCGTTGCGATAGGCTTGCTACCAGATCTGCCATTCAACCGTTTTGTATTTCTGGGTAATGCAGCGCTGGCCGGTGCCTATTTGACGCTACTCTCAAAGGATAAGAGGATCGAGGCGCAGAAGGTGTATGAGATGATGACTTATCTCGAACTCAGTACGACTCAGATGTTCTTCGATGAATTCTCCTCGGCCCTTTTCTTGCCGCATACAGATATCAGCAGATTTCCGACTGTGGCGGAACTGCTCAGGAAGCTCTAGGAAATTCTAGAGTCTTTCCACATAAGCATCTCTCTCTTTCGAACTTGTAAAAGCTTTCTGGTAGTTGTTCCCCACATTGACACGCGACTTCATCATCTAATATTTCTACGTTCGCTCCGCAAAACGGACACCTGACCATAATGATCCCTAGTGTATCTTGGATTCGGCGATATATAATATTATCCTACGACCAATGACGATTTTACTCGACAGACAACGATTTTGGCTTTTATTTATTTCACTCGGGAAAGGTTTATTATATTTACTTCAAAATCTCGCTAGCCGTGCCTTGGCATTTCGCTGCGACGTGCATAGGTTCCCTTCCTCATCAAGATCCAGCGAAAGCTGTCGATTTCATCCTTGACATTGGAGATCTTATTCCTTTTTGGCCGCAATTGCCAAAGAGAGGGTTCAAGGAGAACATGTACGCGCAGTATTCTGTCCACTTGCCTGGTATTGAGATCGATGTAGACAAAAAAAGAATCACGGTTGATCTTCATCGGTACGAACCATTTAACTTCTACGAACAATTGATCAATGAAAATCTTGATTTTTTCTCATTTCCGCTAGATAGTTTCGCTGGTTTTTTTGAAATGATCAAGCGCGAATTTCCAAGTTCCAAAACGATCGTCAAAGGCCAGACGACAGGCCCGATCAGCACAGGTCTTCAGATTTTCAATGAAGAGAACAAGCCGATCGTTTACGATGAGAGTTATTGCGAGATCGTGAGGAAAAATCTCAATATGATGACGCGCTGGCAGGTGAAGACACTTCTAAAAAAATGTCAGAAAACGATCATTTTTATCGATGAACCGTCACTTTCCCTGCTGGGGACGCCTTACGCGAGCATCAAATGGGAAGATGCGATCGCGTGGATTAACGATGTTCTCGAAGGTGTTGAGGGCTGGAAAGGTATCCATTGCTGCGGGAACACGGACTGGTCAAAGGTCATAGAGGCGGATATAGACATTCTTTCATTTGATGCGTACGATTACGGATACACGATCTCTCTCTATCCTGAAGAGATCTCTCGCTTTCTTGAGCGGGGAGGTGCGCTGGCATGGGGGATCGTGCCGAACAACGAGGAGGTTGCCCGTGAAGAGAACATCGATTCGCTTGTTGAGAAGGTGATTTCGGAGATCGAGACAATGAAGGCGAAGGGGGTCGATGAAGAGTTGCTAATCCGCAATTCGTTGGTCACGCCCCAGTGCGGGCTCGGTGGAATGTCGGAAGAAGGTAGTGAATCGGCCATCAGGACACTCGTCTCGGTCTCTAGAGAGCTCAGGAAGAAACTCGGGTTAGAGGAAGTATCATGAGTTACGCAATCGCCGTAGCGGGGAAAGGAGGCGTGGGTAAATCAACGATAGCCGCGCTCCTTATTCGAGCACTAGCTGAGAAATCTCGAGAAGTTGTTCTAGCTGTCGACGCAGATCCCAATTCTAACCTTGGAGAAAAACTCGGTGTAAAAGTCGATAAGACAATCGGCGACCTCAGAGAGGACCTCCTCAAAAAAGCAGATGAAATTCCAGCGGGCACGAGCAAACAGGAATTCATCAGATATCAAATTCAACTGGCTCTTGTTGAAGGAGATCAATTCGATCTGTTGACAATGGGGCGACCTGAGGGGCCTGGGTGCTATTGCTATATCAACAACATTCTGAGGACCTTCATGGACGAGCTGGTCGATGATTATGCGTACATCGTCATTGATAACGAAGCTGGCATGGAACACCTCTCTCGTCGGACGACTAGGAAAATGGACAAGTTGATCGTCGTTTCAGATGCGACCAAACTGGGCGTGGAGACAGCGGTGAGGATTAAAGAACTCGCCGAGGAAATGGGGCTCCAAATAAAATCGAATATGCTGGTTGTCAACCGCTCGCCGCCGGAGCTGCACAGTGTTGTTGAGGCGGTGATCAAGGCAGGTGGGTTCCAAGACGTGAGAAAGGTTCCTAATGACAAAAAAATAGAAGAACTAGCCATGGTCGGCGAACCTTTGACCAGGCTCGACTCGACAAGTCCAGCATTGAGGGCTGTGAGGGAGATCGTTAGGGATTTGACTTGAATGATACGACCAGTGTTGATATTATTATTTTTCTATCTAAAAAGATAAAAAAAGATTGAAAGAAATTAGTCAAGCGATTTGAGAAGCTTCGGCAATCCATTTGATTCCTTTGGCCCGACGATGACCTTCAATCCCGTCAGTTCCTGAAGCTTGCTACTCATCCTGGCCACCATACCAGGGATGATGATTTCGCCGCGCTTTGATTTGTTCTTAGCACCCGATGCCTCGAGGGCTTTCGCGACCATCTCAGGTGTGAGCTTTCCAGCGGCGAATGCGGTCATGACCGACAAACCTTCTGTGTCAATGACCTGTAGCCAAACCGGGATTTTGCTTTTCTCAATGTCCCCGACAACGGTGAAGTATGTGAGGGAGAAGTTCGTCGTGAAGAGGAGTGGCGACTTCTCATCAGGATTATTAATCGCGTACAGGTCTGGTTTGACCTGGATTGGGACTTGCGGATCGGTGTAGATGTTCTGTCTCAGGACGTACAGTGGTAGTGCTGTGGCGGGATCGATATCATCAAAGGCAACAATGCTACCGTATTTCATCGTCGAAATGAGACCTTTCAGAATAGCTTTCTCGCCCTCACCCGCGTGAACGTATATTGGATATCCGAGTCCTCTGAAAATCTTCTTCACCGAGATCTTCCGGATAATTGTGCTTTTCTCGATCAGATCCTTGAGTGTTCTCGCACCGAAGTCGAGGACGATGTCTTCGACACCAGCCGCCTTCACCTTGGCAACGAGATCGGCCAGCTGGTTGAGGCCCGTGTCTTCGTAAACGACCAGCGGGCATTTTGTTTCCTTTGCCACAGCAGCCATCGCCTCGGCATTGGTTGATTTAGCGCCGTGTAAGAGAGGCACTTTCGTTGCAATCTTAGACGCTGCAAGTTTCATGGCATCAGGTTTGTCTGAAATCAAAATCATCGGGAGATCAGTCATCTTTGAAACCTGTTCGACGACGTTAGCGAACTTCTCTGCGCTTCCCGAATCGTTCCTGACACCAACCATGTCCATTTTCAACAGCTGTCCAACTCTCTCGAACCTAAGGGAATGAGCTTTCTCAACCTTCGCCTTGATCTCGGCATCGGATGAGGAATCCGAAATAATGAGTGCATATGCCGTGGGATGGAAGAACTTCTTCTCATGCCGGTACAATTCTGTCTCGTCCCCTATCTCGATTGTATTCTGGCCCGTACCGATCTTGACCAGCCGGATCGGTGGCGCGGCGGACGCAGCGAGCGTGGCCTTTGCCTGATCTGAAACATAGGGGCAGTCTTCGAGCTTTGCCTTCTGGTTAGCCAGTTGCATCGCAAAAGCCAGGCACGTGGGAAATTTGCATTCACCGCAGTTCTTTTTCGGTAGTAGCTTGAAGATCTCCATTGCGGTCGGCACTTCAATCACCTCCAAGAAGCTCATTGAGCGCCATCCTGACAATTTCGACGGCCTTCGGGCTTCTCATGATGAGCATGTCCGCACCTGAAACGAGTGCTGCAAGAGCGGTTGTCGCTTCCCACCAGGCAGCTCTCAAATCAACATCCCCGAGTTTATCGTTCTCCTCTGTCGCCTCTCTTGCTTTCCATGCAATCGTCGTGTCGCAAACCATTGGAACCTGGAGCATGGTGTCGCCCATAAGCGCTGCGAGTCGAATGCGCTCGTTGACAGAATATGAATATTCAAGACCCATGCCGAGGCTCGCCATCAGCGGATCTGCGACGATGTTCTCTTTCTTGACACCAAAATCTGTGAGGAGGATATTGATTTGCTTCGCCAGGTTGATATCGAGATTTGAGAACGCGATTAGTGCGTGGTTGTTCGCCATCGAAGCAGCTGCGATCGATTTGTAAGCGCTTTCTTCCGCATGTCCAAGCAAGAGCCTCTCCTTCGCGCCGATATTGCTGACAGCTTCCATCGTCTTCGCATCTTTCTCCTCATGTCCGCAACCATAGACGATGAGCGGGACCGGCACGGCAGCGAGGACTTTGCGCACCGTTTCGGCCGCCTCTGCGGGAGACCTGTTCTCCTCCTCCGGGTTTGTTGAATGTAGCTTGAGGCATATGAGATCGACTCCATATTTTTCGACCCAGACCTTCGACCACTGGACCGGGTCTTCGGCAGCATCGCCGAAGGCCTTCTTCGCGAGTGGCGGGTAGTCCCTTAATGTATCAATGACCTCGCCAGCTATTGCCGGCCTGTTCGCGATCGGCCCTTCAAAGGAGAGAAACGGCATCCCTGTCTCTCCGCCTATGACTACCTTCCTACCCCTTGACCCACCATCTTCCGCAGTTGCTCCAATTACAATTGTACAGATTTTGCCCGTCCACTTCTCTTTTGGAATCGGCACCTCAACCATATCGTCTCCTCCTACAGTAACCTATTGCAGCATCGGAGGCATTTTCAGCGCAGGATGATCGACTTTGACCATCCATTCCATGAGTCCCTCTGCATCGGTGCATATTGTTTCGTCAGCGATCTTGTCGACGAAGTCTGGTGTGCCCAGTTCTTCACTTCTTTTCTTCAGGTCCTCTTTCATTGCTTCTTTGAGGTCCTTCGGCATCCAGGCGATGCGGTGGAATCCACCGTCAGCCGATATGAACTTCTTGCTGACTAAATACTTCCGTCCAACACCGATGAATCCTGGTGTCTGCTTTCCGCCTCCGACAGATCCAGCGAGCGTTGAGAATTTCATCCCGATTGGTGTCATACCAGGGTATTCTCTATTGACGACGATGACTGCCTGCATATCAGCCGTCATCGCGACGATGCACTCGAAGCAACCACAACTCGTCATCGGATCTTCCATCATCGTGTACGCGTTGAATCTCTCGATCTTGTGATGGCTGAATTCGTAAACAGCCTGATTGACACCAACCCACGATCCTTTGACGGGATCGATGGCTCCTCCCTTGACGATCGGTTGGTTTGGACCCGTTGGTGCGATTTCGTTGCTTGCTTTGGCATCGAGCCAGTTGATCGCACCGCAGAGACCTAACCTCTCTGGTGTAATGACGCAGACATGATCGGGTGCAAAGGACTGGCACAGTGTACAGCTGTAGAATGTGTCGACCGATTCGTCAGTCAATCCCGCCATTCTCGCATCTCTCTTCGCGTAAGTCTCCAGTGCTTCAGGTAACCTCTTCCTGATCTCCGCCTCGTCCGTGATGATGGTTACCTGGACACGACTTATGATGCTCCCGAACTCCTCCTTCATCTTTGTGATGAGGATATCACCGAAATGCTTGAATCTCAAGCCTGCTTTCACAGAGCTCTTGCTCAGCCTTATCCACAGAATGTTTCTCTGACCTGTATGCCATGCACCTTCGGCGAAGTTGATGAATTGATGAATCCTCCTTTCAAGTACGGCCTCGAAATCCTCTTGCATCTTCTTGCCATAGACCTCTATGATGATGGCAAGTGGCGTTTTGCCGCCCTCCTCCATCTCATCAACATCTTTTCCGATCAGCGTGATCTTACCGTCCTCAACTTCGTGTTCCTGGCGCATCTTCAGGAGTTCGAAAGCAAGCGTCTTTGCAGCACCACCCGCCTCGATGTAAGTGTCTGGTCTTCTGACCGTTTCGCCCTCGAAGGCGGGCCCATATGCAACTGGTATGTTAACGGGCGCGAGCTTGACTTTGATGTTCCTGACTTCGATTGCCGTCTGGATCATTTTGTCGTAATCTTTCTGCACAACATACTTGTCAGGAATCGCCTCGACGTCCTGATCGGTGATCGTCGGGGAACCGTTAAAGAGGACGGCGAACTCTGCAGCAGCCTTAATATGGTCAATGGGGCCCATCTGGAGCACAAAGACTTTTGGCCTCTTTGAAAGATACTTGTAGAGATTCTCGCGGTCACCTCTCTTGATACCGCCGAACGCAAGCGCAGCCCTAATCGCGAAGTTCAGACCATGTATCGCCTGAGTGAATTCACCAACCGGATACAGCATCCGATCGAGACCCATCTTGATGTTTTCATCACGTAGCTGCCTGATGGTGTCGAACGTCGCGATAATGAGCATCCCCTTGCTCTGGCAGTCCCTCACGATCTTGGCAAGGTCCTTCGGGTTCTTGGCACAGCCGACGAGCACAGCACAGCCTGGTATCGTGTCGTCAACGAACGCAATACCCAGTTCTCTCAGTGTCCTGTCGGGCACGAACCCGCAGTACGGTGTCCCTTCGTAGGGCTTATCCGTCTCGATGTATTTCAACGCCTCAACAATTTCCGCCGCAATCATTGTCGCCTCGCCTGCGATTAGTGCATTTTCATATGTGGGCTCCTCTCTGATCTTCCCTCTGACTTTACCGAGTATTGGTGGCAGATCACCAAGCTTCTTGACCTCCCTCCCATCCCATGCATAAATCGATGGAAGTTCGAAACCAGTATCTGGATATTCTATCTTCTGATCATATCCATACTTCTCAATTGCGACGCTTAGAAGCTGATCAGCGTACCCCACCGCTATGATTGCACCCTCGATCGCCATCTCGAACAATCTCTTCTGGCTGATCGGCTCACCACTTTCCACAACATACTTGTTATCAAGGCCGAGAACCCAACGTCTATACTCGACAGTGTTGAGGAGCTTCTTTGCGGCTTTGAACGGATCCCTCTCAAAGATGAAGTATCCGCCGTAGACGTCTCTCGCCGTGTTCTCGAGTACTTCAGTGACGAGTGATGACCCGAAAATGTAGTTGATCGTCCCCACATGAACAGGTAATCCAAGAGCAACGGCCCATGTACCGATCGAAACCGCTTTCTCATGATTCGCTTCAGGTGCGCTGGCGACAAAAGGAATCTGGTGAACATCGACGCCAAATCTATTGGCGATCGCCGTTGCAAAATTCGCAGCACGCGTGTTATCTACGCAAGAGCCCATGTGCCATATCGGGGGTAGATTAATGCCATTTTTCTCTCCGAGCTCCTTCAAGAATTTCTTGAGGCCCTCCCCCGCGTATTTCTCCGTCGCTTCGGCGGAAAGCAAACCTTGTTTCGCAAACGCGCCTGCGGAACATCCTGTAGCGAGCACGAGAACATCGTTCTTTATGAGTGCTTTTGCAATGGTGATATGGTTGAAATCCTGCACGGCTTTCTGGTTGTTGCATCCAGCCATCAGAGCGATTCCCCTGATCGTTCCGTTGCGGATATTATCAACAACGTGCATGATTGGATCGTCTTGGTTGAATTTCGAGCAAAGTTCCTCAATTTGTTCAAGACTGAATCCCGCAATGACCTCGTACTTGACATCTGGTACATTCGCCTTGCTCTTATCCCTCTTCTTGAACGCCTCGATAGCCATCTGGATGATTGATCTGGCGCTCTTCTCAGCATCCTCCTCTCTGAATTGAACATGCGTTGCGTAAGGGATGTGGACATTTGGCATTGTAGTGATCATCTCGGTGTGAAGGCATGAACAGATTTCTGCGACAGAGGGCATGACACATTGGTAATCCACAACCACTAGGTCAACAACGCCCGTCGCGAGCACAAGCTCCTGTGAAGCGAAGTTCGAAACCATCGCGACGCCTTTCCTCATCAACGTCTCGTTCCCGGTGCAGCAGATACCGACGATGTTGATGCCCGATGCACCGGCAGCTCTTGCCTCCTCCTCCATTTCCCTCGCAACATCAACGATTATGTCGCTGAGGACTGGATTGTGGCCATGAACTGCGATGTTAACCGCATCTGGTTTCAGCGCGCCGAGATTGGCATAGGTTCTAACGAGACGCGGTGTCCCAAAAAGAATATCGGATAAGTCAGTCGAAATCTGCATACCATTGTAGTCGGCAATCGCGCATTTGATGCCGCCAAAAAGAATAGGGACAGGATCAGCATCACAACCGAGTGTTGTGCGGTGCATCACATCGGAAATTGCATGGTCAATATTGTCTGGCATTACACCCTTTTCCTCGAATAACTTAGTGCGGGCTTTCGTGATTGTCGTCGTTGTGAACGTCAGCGGTTTGCGCTCGTATCGCGAGTAATCTTCGAGGGCCTGCATCACAACCTCTTTCGCAAGTTCGTTAGTGTCGATTTTTTCGGTCTCGATGCCAATACGCTTGGCAACTCTCTTGAGTTTGCCCACGTCTTTAATCTTATAAGCCGTAGTTTTGCCTTCGATCGCCTTCAGCATCGTCTCAGCGATATGTCTGCCATGGCCTGAGTGTGCGGCAGCACCGCCCGCGATGTTCCTAATGATGTTTCTCGCAACGATCGTATAGTCTCTCGCTCCGCAGATCCCTTTCTTAGGTTCTCCACCAAAAGGATCTATTCTGCAGGGGCCCTGCAGACAGTTCCTGCAGCAGATACCCAGTTCACCGAATCCACATTGTGGTAGCTGTGTTTCATAACGATCCCATGTCGTCTCAATGTTCTTCTCTGAAGCGGATATTATTATAGGCTGGGCGCCTATGTCGCAAGTCCTGGTTGCACAAATCTTCTCGTTAGCTTCCATTCTTATATCCTCCTGTCCTCCTTTTTTCTTTATTAAAGATAAAATTCAAATTATTGAGATAGTTACATTTAATATGGCCAGAAAAGTAAGGGCTGTGGCCAACTGACTTAGTAAATAGATCGAAAAATAGGTTCTGATCGTTTGAACTTCTTTTTTTCCACCGATGAGTTGATCGATTCGGGAATTTCGGTGGAGATGACATAACCAAGATGGCCTCAACTACTTCTTTTCCGCAAAGCTCGTTCCGGCAGCTCAAGTGAGGACACTCATCATCGGTTATTGCTATCATCATCCCATTCACTTTTTATTACCGCGATGCCTCTCTAATTATTAGGTGGCGCTCTTTCGACTTTCTGGATTTCTCGACGTATGTCGAAATCGACCTCTTGATACGCGTGCATTCAAACGCATCGATTTCTTCCCTTTTTACTGATCTTCGGGGGCAGCCGAGACCTCTTTTTGTCTCGTTTTTCTTCTCGATCCTTCATCGCTGGTTTGTTCTTGCGACTTGTTTCGCAAGTGCCGTTTCAGAAGCGAAATTACTTACGCATATTTAGTTTTATATCATCGTTAACCGAATCGATGATAAACGAAGTCATTATTCGTTCATCGTCCCAATGGGCTTCTCATAATTCAAAATCTCTATCGTTATCTCCATTATTTCTTGAAAGGCGTGATACGTTTTTTCAATATTCTCGCAAAAATGCTCATTTTAGTTATAGGCTACCCAGATCTGTATCAAATCAACTGCAAGAGGGATCAACTTCCTACTTATGGGATTTCGATTTTTTCAATTCTGATCAGTTCATATCTACCCTTTAGTTTCATAACTCTTTCCTTGATCTCTTCCTTCAGATCTTCAACCTTTAAATTCGAGTTTGTGATGTCGCCAACCAGTTCAAGCGTCATCGTATCGTAATAGACGAGTACTTTTGTATATACTGACACGAGGTTAATATTGAAATTTGCGAGTATTTTGGTAATTTCATATATCGCACCAGGTTTATCGGGGATGATGAAATCGATTTCAAGGAGTTCAGTACGCGGGTCAAGGAAGGTCAATGAGAGAATCCAAGCGTCTGTATCGCCTACCATCATGACGATCTGCCCCTCGGCGATTCCCTCTATCGTTTCTAGGTATTCAGATGGGATTTCGAACTCTCCATTCTTGATGATCGATGGGGTCCTGTGAATTTTCCTCGTCGTTTTTGTCCTTATTGAGGTTCCTGGCGGGACAACACCTTTTGTATACCGATCGCTGATGTGTGAAGGTCTGATCTCCATTGCTTCAACCTTGTCTATGAGTGAAGACCGCTCTTGTTTCAGCTTTGCGAATTCTTCTTGGAGAGTTTCATAATCGCCGTAGTAACTCAAGTCGACAAGCATTTTCCACATCATGCAAACGTTTGAAATGACGCTGAGGGATACGGAGTTAAGAATGTCGATATTCCTATCGCCAAGGAATTTTGCAATCTGTGCACATGCTCCGGGAACATCCAGCATATAGAAAGTTGCGTCACATATTTCTCTGTAGTTTTCAGGCCCGAATGTTGAAAGGACGATCTCGTAACTCGTCCTGCCGTTGTAGTCATAGCGGAACATCGAACTAAAGACCTGGCTCCCGTCAACAAGTCCAAGTGGTTTTCCGATTTTCTCACTTATTTTTATCTTTGATCCCTTGAGTCTTGCAAAGTCCCAAAGTCTCATTCCCGCGCCCGAATGCCCTCAATATGATCTCCCCTGATAAAAGTTGTTATCAGTTTCTGATGGATTATTTGATCGAAATTTGGAAAATCAATGACAATAGACCAAGATAGATGGCTATGGAATGATTGACTTCAAATCGTGTCATCAGCCAAATCGAGGGAATAATTGTTTCATCTATCATTGGTTGCAATAAGATTGCAATTAAAGGAATAAAAAAGAAGAAAAAAACCAGCGTCCTTCACTTTGCGCCCATTAGCTTTCTCGAGAGTATAACGCTGATTGCCAGTAGCGTGAATGCAAAGAGTGCAAGTCCACCGAGGTCGATCCAGAGGTTGTAGATTGGATTCGGATTGTGGAATATGAATATCCTTGCTGCATCGACGGCAAGCGTCAACGGGTTGTAGTTTGCTACCGCCTTTAGCCAGTCTGGCATGAGGGTCGTTGGGAATAGGGCCGCAGATGCGAACATGATCGGGAGGTTCAGTAGATTGATCACGCCGAAAAGAGTTTCCTGGTTTTCAACAGCGAGCGCGATTGTTGTGAATAACGACGCAAACGCTATTGCAAGTAGCAGCATAGCGAGGAATAGTCCGACGAAGTCCAGTGCATTGAATCCGGGGTTGAGGGTTAGCCCAGTGAGTCCTGGTACGTACGTGAAGAGGAGTGCAATAACGAAGACGATCAGCATCTGAATCATAGCACGAATGACCGTTGCTCCAATCCTTGAAACTGGAATTACTCCTCTCGGAATCGGCGATGCGCGTAGCTTGTCGAGGAATCCAAACCTTCTATCCCAGACGATCGACATCCCGCCGAACATGCAAGTGAATAAGACGATCACAGCGAGCATGCCTGCGGCCATGTAGGAGAAATAATCTGGAGCTCCGGCAAACATTAAGGAAAAATTAAAAGGCGGCAATGATCCCGGAATCTGGTCGCCCGCCGGAATTAATTTGTTAAGCTGGAACGCCTGTCCAAAAAGTCCGAGCCAAACTATAGGTTGTATGAGGGCCATGAAAATCTGAATTTTGACGCGATACCAGTGTTTCAGCTCGCGAATCATGAGCGTCCATGTCTGCCTTAAAACATTCCCGCTTTCCATTTACCTCCTCCTCCTTGCTTGAAGTGCTGCAGCTCTTCGCTGAAACTTGTCCATCGATCCAGTTTGTTCGGCATCCCGAAGCGATCTACCCGTGTACTCGAGAAATACCTGATCAAGATTTGGTCGCTCCAGGTGCACACTTTCAACACTCACGCCGTGATCAACGATCACTTTGAGTAGCGCAGGTATGATTTTCTCACCGTTAACGGCCTTAATCCTGTACTCGTCCCCCTCTTTCTTTACATTCACGACACCTGCGACATTTTGAATCAGGTCTGTTAGATCTGAATCACTGTTCACCTTGATCTGAACAACATCCCCGCCGATCGACCGTTTAAGTGTTTCAGGTGTGTCCAGCGCCATGATTCGTCCGTGATCGATGATCGCGATGCGATCGCAAAGAGAGTCGGCTTCTTCGAGATAGTGTGTCGTCATAAATATCGTCATATTGTGTTTCTTTTTCAGATCACGGATATGATTCCATATAGCCGCTCTCGTTTGCACATCAAGGCCCAGTGTCGGCTCATCGAGGAATAGAACGGATGGTTGATGAATGAGTCCTTCTGCCAGTTCAAGGCGCTTTCTCATTCCACCGGAGTAGGTCTTGACGAGTCTATCTGCAGCATCTTCGAGGTTGACAAGTGAGAGCAACTCATCTATTCTTTCAATCGCTTCACGCCTTGGGACACCGTATAGGTCCGCTTGAAGTAGCATATTTTCTCGACCTGTTAGATCATCGTCCACAGTCAGTTCTTGTGGGACAAGGCCAATGAGTTTCCTTACTTTGTAAGGTTCTTTTGTGACATCGTGGCCTAGGATTTTTGCAACACCACTCGTCGGTTTAAGTAAAGTCGTGAGAATCGAAATCGTCGTCGTTTTGCCTGCCCCGTTGGGACCGAGGAATCCGAAGATTTCGCCTTTCTCAACACAAAATGTCACACCGTCGACTGCACGAATCGTTCCATTGTATACCTTGACGAGATTTTCGACTTCAATAACCGCGTTCAAGGTGATTCACCCCTTTTCGGTTTCATCATTTTCTCGATTTCTTCGATCTTGGCTTGTACTGATGCAAGCTTCGAGACGAGGATTTCCCTCATGCTTCTAAGAGCCTCTAGTCTTTCCTTGGGATCGCAGACGTCCTGTTCAAAATCGTTGAGGAAAGCACGAATATGCTTTTCTGGATTTTCATCGCGAACACTAGAAGCGGCACGAGCCAGTATGTTCAGGTATCGAATCATGAATTCGATATCGCCTGGAATCTTGGCGAGGCTCTCACTAACGAAGGTATTTCCCTCGTCTGAAAGGTAGTAATAATCGGTACCGTGTCTCGTTTCAGATTTTACGAGTCCGTGGCTTTCAAGTTTCTTGAGAGATGGATAAATTGAACCAGTTTGAGGAGTCCAGAGTCCCTTGAATTCCTCCCTCAATTTTTTCAGTAATTCGTAACCATACATCGGTTTTTCGCGAAGCATGATCATCATTGTGAATTGAAGTGGGCTGATCCTTTTATCCTTGTAGCAGTATCCCTTACCGATCATCTAGTTCTCTCCTCTCATTTGAATCGGTCTTTTGATTTCTCAGCCTCCCGATGCGGCCTTATGAGTTTTGTAGCTTATTAGGTATTGCGAAACTGAATTGCGCGCTACTATGCTAAAAGACCTATTTAATGATTCTCAACTTATTGGGGGTTCCCCAAAAATATCATAAAATTGTTATGGACAGTATGGACTAATGACGTCCAAATTTATAGAAACCCATGGGCTGGTTTGTCAGCCATCCCTTTGATTCAGTTGCCACTGAGTTCGTTTCAATTTTGATGAAAGCTCCTTAATTGATTTTGATATTTCAACTTCGAAACTTATTATCAATTGACATATGCATCATTCAAGCGGTTCGCTCCTCATTTTAATCGGTTTGTTAGCATCATGTTTTGAGAAAATTCTCGTATAGGGAGATCAAGAAAGACTTTATGCCGGCAAGAATATTTTTGCTCGGAGGAAAGAAAAATGCCATACGAACATGTAATTCTCGAAAAGGACGAAGGGATTGCGATCATTACGATTAATCGACCAAAGGTTTTGAATGCGTTGAGGACCGACGTGCTCCGGGACCTAAAAGAAGCGCTTATGGAATGCGAGAATGATAGCGCTGTGAGCGTGGTCATCATTACTGGAGCTGGTGATCGTGCGTTCGTCGCTGGTGCGGACATTGGGGAAATGAGTGAACTCGATCCAGTAAAGGCCAAAGCCTTCTCAGAATTCGGAAATAGCGTCTTCCTCTACATCGAGAAGATGTCAAAGCCAGTGATCGCTGCGATTAACGGCTACGCGCTCGGTGGCGGTTGTGAGTTGCTCATGGCCTGCGATATCGTCATTGCTTCAGAAAAGGCAAAAATAGGTCAACCAGAAGTGAAGCTTGGAATCCCCCCGGGGTTTGGAGGCACACAGAGGATGCCGAGACTTCTCGGGAAGATGAAAGCCAAGGAATTGATTTTCACGGGCGACATGATCGACGCGCAGGAGGCGTTGAGAATTGGTCTCGTCAATCGGGTTGTCCCCCCTGAGAAACTGATGGAAGAAGCAAGGAATCTGGCAAAGACGATCGCTTCAAGGGGGCAGATCGCAGTAAGAATGGCTAAACAGCTCATCAATGAAGGAATTGATGTTGATCTTGAGACAGGGCTTGCTCTCGAAGCAAAAGGCTTCGCGATTTGTTTCTCCACGGAGGATCAAAAGGAAGGGATGAGAGCTTTTTTGGAGAAAAGGGATGCAAAATTTACTGGGAAATAGCTACCTCTTTCTCCAACTCCTCCTTCAATTTTCGAATGGCCAAAACAACGTCCTCGGTCCCTTCTACGTCAAGAGGCGAGACGCCTTTGAGGTCAGCCTCTATCAGCATTCTATTGAATGGGATTGTCGTAGCAAGCGGCAATCCTGATTTATTTAGCGTCTCTTCAACAACTTTTTTATCATTTTGTGATGACGCCTTGTTTAGAACTGCCACGACTCTTTTGATTCCGATTTGATTTGCCAGTTCCTTGATCTTGGCAGCCGTTTCGAGCGATCGCATGCCTGGTTCGACAACAACAAGCATCACATCCATATTCCTTGAACTGGCGCGCCCGAGATGCTCGAGTCCCGCTTCCATATCCATGATGAGATACTGATTCTTCTGGAGAACAAGGTGACGTATGAGGTTCTTGAGGAGCGCACTTTCAGGGCAGAAACAGCCTCCCCCACCGGTGCTAATTGTTCCAAGTACGAGGAGTTTAACACCATCCTTTCCTTCTACAGCGTACTTCGCCGAGATGTCATCGACCTTCGGATTGATTGTGAAAACGCCACCGTAGCTAGAACCTGGCCTGACGCCCGTTCTTTCCTCGATGAGATCGAGCATTCTCGAGAGGGGGACAATTTTCTCCGCCACCTCTTTTGGAACGCCGATCGCGCTCGCAAGATTTGATGCTGGATCTGCATCAAGAACGAGAACTTCTTTTCCATCTCTTCCAAAGAGTCGGGCCAGAATCCCAGCTACGGTCGTCTTACCGACACCTCCTTTACCCGAGACAGCGATTTTCAGCGCCATTCACATCCTCTTGAAAACGATACCATGGCTGAGGAGATTAGCCTCTTTCAATACCACGTTTTCCAAAATCATCCTTTCCCCTATGATATTGACACAGATCGCATTGTGACCGTCCATGATGATCCTTGTGACATCCTTCATTACTTCGCGGACCTCATCCTTTTCTTCAAGAAAAACCGATGATTCACACATGTGTTTGGAATTGATGGAATTCGTATATAACCTCTCTGAGCGCCAAAAATGGAGAATCAATAACATTCCGCCAGCTTTTGAAAGTCTCCATGTAAAGTCCATAAAACAGACATGACGAAAGGAACAGACATGACGAAAGGTAGTGTCTAACTGGATCTCTCAAAGGGAAAACGGTTGGATCGGAACTTCCTACCTTTCTGCTTCTAATGCTTTTCCAGCCCTGCGTTCATCGCCATAAAAAACATAACGGATTGGTATTCGTCTCTTTAACCCAGTCCAGTACGGACATTTCATGCATTTATAACCGAGTGTGACCGTTCCTCCGAAAATCGTCTGGTTTCTGATTCTTTTCATCCTCCCGCTGCAGACGGGACAACGACCAGCTTTACTCCTCTCCTCACCTTCTCTTGCATGAATCTCGATTTTGCCAAGGCCTTTATCTATAAGGATCCTTCTGATTCTTTCTTCTGTCGCCGTGTAAGCAGAATCCACGACCTTCAATCTTTGATTGACGAGACTTGAGAGTGCCTTCTGCGACGGTATCATTGAGCGACTGCTCAGTGCTTCTTTTATCGCCTCGGACAGGATCTCTGCCGATGGGATCCGATAACTCATCCTTTACCAGATCGTCTTAAGAGTACAGATATCTTTCCCGATCAAGGGCTCTCGTCGCACACAAATCAAAGAAGAATGATCAAGTGAGATTGATTAAGTGAGCGACTTTTCACTGATGCTATGATAACTGGTCTCACAGAAGTGTCAAATATGGTCAGATTCGTTATTCATCTTGATACAATGGTTTTCGCGTACATGAAGTCGAGGATGGAGGGGGGAGGGGGACAAGCATGAGTCGCAGCAAGATCATCATCATGGGCGCAGCTGGTCGGGATTTTCACAACTTCAATACGTACTTTCGGGACAATGACTCGTACGAAGTTGTTGCTTTCACGGCAACACAGATACCGAATATTGAGGGTCGGAGATATCCACCAGAGCTCGCAGGGAAATTGTATCCAGATGGGATCCCCATCTACTCCGAGGAAGAACTACCTCATTTGATCAAAGAATTTGGCGTCGAACAAGTTGTTTTCGCGTATAGCGATATCTCACACGTTGACGTGATGCATAAAGCATCGATTGTTTTGGCGGCAGGGGCGGATTTCAGGTTAATGGGGAATCCTTGTATCACTCTAAAATCCAAAGTTCCAGTCATCAGCGTTTGCGCCGTTAGAACGGGGTCAGGAAAGAGCCAGACGACGCGAAAGATATGCACGATTCTGAGGAATAAGGGGTTAAGGGTTGTTGCTGTCAGGCATCCAATGCCCTACGGTGATCTGAGGAAACAGGTTGTTCAAAGATTCGCGAGTTACGAGGACTTGGATCTGAACGAATGCACGATCGAGGAGAGGGAAGAATACGAGCCGTTGATCGATAAAGGGATCCTCGTCTACGCAGGGGTGGATTATAAGCAAATTCTTGAGCAGGCGGATAGGGAAGCTGATGTCATCGTCTGGGATGGTGGCAATAACGATCTCCCATTTTTCCAATCGGATCTCCATATTGTTGTTGCGGACCCGCATAGGGCAGGACACGAAATCACTTATCACCCTGGTGAAACGAACGTGCGACTCGCAGATGTCATCATAATTAACAAGATCCAGACGGCGGATCGACATGATATACTGAAGGTGCGAGAAAATGTCAAATCGATCAATCCCCACGCGATCATAATTGAAGCGGCATCGCCGATCTCTGTTGAAGATCCGAGTATGATTCGAGGAAAGAAAGTATTGGTTGTTGAGGATGGGCCAACAGTGACACATGGTGGCATGGGATATGGCGCGGGTATGATTGCAGCAGAAGACTATGGGGCCAGTGAGATCATTGATCCGCGACCCTTTGCAGTCGGATCGATCCTTGAGACATTCAAGGAATACCCACACATTGGGAAGTTGTTACCGGCAATGGGTTACGGCAATGACCAAATTTCAGAACTCGAAGAGACGATCAACAGGGCTGAATGCGATGTCGTTGTCTCTGGCACACCAGTCGATCTAAGGAGGATCATCAAAGTCAATAAACCAGTTGTCAGGGTGAGGTATGAATTGTGCGAGATTGGTCATCCTACGATAGAAGAACTGCTTACAGAGAAATTAAAGGGGAAAATAAAGGGCCTCTAGTTTCTATTGTTCTTTGCGGAAGTGATTTTTTTCTTTTTTTCATTAATGTTTTTTTAATAAGAAAAGTTAACACAAAAGGATGAAATACTCAACTGCCAATCGCCGCATCAAGTGAATCCCAGGTTTCAATTTGTATGAGCGGGGGTAGCTAAGCTTGGCCAAAAGCGCAGGACTTAAGACGGAAGCCATGCGCCTTTCCGTAAGGCATTCTGTCCCGAAGGGGTCCGAGGGTTCAAATCCCTCCCCCCGCACTAGAATGAAAATACCACAGTGTTAATGACCTGGATTATCTGGTTTTTGAGGCTTAGAAGAAGTGCTTACAAAGAAGAGACGCGCCCATATGCGGAGCAGCATACGGAGAAACTGAAATATGTGAAAATGAGGGCTATGAAAAGACCTACGAATACATTTTTTTGAAAACACGTGCGTCTTGAATTTGAATAAGTGCTGGAGAAGACAAGATTGAGGACCATTTGTGTCAAATGGGGTCTACCTATTTCCTGACTACCTTGTCATAGAAATTCTTGATAAGCAAATGTCCTTCTCCATGAACCTCATTCTTAATCCTGATTCGTTCCGGGTGGAACTGAACGCCATAAAATGGTTTCCTGATGTGTTTGACCGCCTCTACTTCGCATGATTCGGAGTCTGCAAGCAGAATAAAACCCGAATCGTTCAGCCCTTCTTTAATCACATAATCGTTGTGCCATTCAGCCAACACAATATGTCTGTTCTCGAAGCCATCAAATATCTCATCAAATTCAATGATCCTGATCCTTTCAAATTGATCTTTGACAGGCTTGCACAAGGATGAGACGCCAGCACCGAACGTCCAGCAGAGTAATTGGTGTCCAAAACAGATTGCAAATGTCGGAATATCGAGATTCCTTATTAAATCCATTATCGCACCAAACCTCTTTCTATGGTTTTCATTAACTATTCTCGCTTCAGAGCCGCTGATGATAACTGCGTCAAAAAAATCTTTCAATTGATCTTTGTTTTCCATTTCTTCGTAATGTAAGATATGGCAATCACTCAATGGTTTAATTGCATTATAGAGCTCATTGATTTCTTTTGGGTTCATATAGCAATTAATAATCAAAGATCTCATGCTATCTTTCCATAAGCAGCATTAAATCTAAAAACAATTTTGTGAATAAATTCCACCGCAATGGAAATTATATTTCGGGATGAACTTGTTCTTCATGCAGGAGAAAATTCCTGCGAAGCCGGTTTTTTCTTTGCTGAAATCGGTATACCTCACTCTTAACCGATGGTTGAAGATAGATTGTATTGAAATGCGGCACAAGGTTATTTCGATAGATATCCTTCGATGCCTAAATGCTTGTATGCCAGTTAATATTTTGTGGCGCTTGCTGTGTACTAACAATCAAAAAGTACGGGATATTTGCCAGGGCATTGTGTTCGAAATCTCAGCGTTGCGATTTAGTGTCGTTCATGAGGGCCCTTCATTTGATGGGAGTTTGGATCTTGCCAGGTCTCTAGTCTCCCTAACATCGATAGGCTCATCGAGCCGCAGGAATCTAGCGAAACCAATCGACAAGTATTGACAAATTTATTTAGCTCAAGAACATGACGAGAATATTCATCGATGACGAATAATAAGAAAGATCTGGATCGGATTCTTAAACAGCAGGTGGTGAGGGAAGCAATTCTCTATGAACGGGTCGGGGATTCTAAAGTGCGTTGTGGACTCTGCGAAAGAAGGTGCGTAATTGCTTCTGGTGCGAGAGGATTCTGCAAGACGAGGATAAACATCGAAGGGCGACTCTTCATCCTCGTCTATGGCAATTTGAGCGCGATTGAAAGCCGCCCCATCGAAATCAAGCCGTTGTATCATTATTGGCCAGGTTCAACCGCTCTCACCTTCTCCACATGGTCTTGCAATTTCAATTGTCCTTGGTGCCAGAATTATCATCTCTCAAGGAGAATTCCCGATCCAGAAGTCGATGATTACACCAGTCCGGATGATATTGTCAACCTCGCCATATTAAGAGGGGATCATGGGCTTTGCGCAAGTTTTCAGGAGCCGACACTTCTTACCGATTGGGCTCTAGATGCTTTCAGGAAAGGGAGGGCACGCGGATTGTATTCATGCTTTGTAACGAATGGCTATTTGACTCCTGAAGCTCTTATGCTTCTGAGAGAAGCCGGTCTTACTGGCGCAAAAATCGATGTGAAGGGTGACAAAGAGGTCTATCGGAAATTCTGCGGCAACGTCGATATAAATAAGGTATGGAGAAATGTCCGTCTCGCCATAGAATTGGGAGTGCACGTTGAGATCGTCAATCTTCTCGTGACGGGGGTCAATGACGACGAATTCTCGATACGATCGTTGATTGAAGAGCATATCAAGAATGCTGGTCCTGAGACGCCCTTGCATTTCACTAGGTATTTCCCAGCATATAAGTATAAAGAACCACCGACGGATCTTAGTGTTATGTACAACGCCTATGAAATTGCGAGAGACGCGGGAATCGAATACGTCTATTTAGGGAATATTTCGGAGAGTACATATGAAAACACGGTATGCCCGGAGTGTGGCGCAGTTCTCATCAAAAGGTCGTATTATCGTGTTATAAAAGGAGAGCTTTCGCGGGATCATCGCTGCATGAGATGTGGCAAGGTGGTCCCCATCATCGGCAAAGTCGTTGAGCGATGATGGCTCCTCCGATTTCGAGATTTGGGGAGTATTTGTTGCCGGTTACTGGCTAACAGCTTTCATCCTGATCAAGATAAAATGGATTGTCCATTCACTATTTTCGTTTGTGTGTATTGAAGCGAGGTCATTTTGGAACCTACTGAGTGAAATGACCGGAAAACTTTGATAGTTGGCTAAGACATAACATTGAGGTGGGGGAAATTATTGACTGCCGAAATTACTGTTTATGACGGATGTCAGTCGATTGGTGGCAACAAGATCTATTTGGAATTTGACGGGCATGGCGTCTTTTTCGATTTCGGTATTAATTATGAGAAATTAGGCAGGTTTTGCGAGGAGTTCCTCGCACCGAGGCCTGGAAGAGGAATTCATGATTATCTGCATATCGGCCAGTTACCCCATCTAAATATTTATAGAGATGATCTCGTACCAACTGACGTTGATTTATCAAAATTTCAGAAAATGAGGGTCGATGCCGTTTTCCTCTCGCACGCACACCTCGATCACGTTGGGAGGGCGTCAATGCTTGATTTCAAAATACCGTTCGTTGCATCGCCCATGACATTTGCTTTGCTTAAATGTTTAAGGGATTGCGATAGCCATCACATTGAGCATGAGGTAGTATATGCTAATCGGAGAACGCCTGGAAAAAACGACAGATATCTTGCGGTTGCAAGAAGTGATCCCCTTAAGGGGAGGAAATTGGTTATTGCAGGACCGATGACGAACAGATTTGAGAATTTCATGACCTTTTGTCCGTTGCGAAAAAGGTTCGATAGCGGCGAACTCTTGAAGCAGGAGGATGTCGACATAGAATTTAGACAATTCGATACTGATCATTCTATTTACGGTTCTTCGGCGTTTGGCGTGAACACGTCTTGCGGTTGGATTGTGTATACTGGAGATCTGAGAATGCATGGTCGTTTTGCCGATAAGACAAAGACCTTCGTCAATGAAGCAAGAGCGCTCTGCCCACGCGCCCTCATCATCGAGGGCACGAGGATCGATGCGACACAAGAGGGCATTACCGAGAAAACCGTTTACGAAACGTGCTTGGGCGCTTCTTCAGATGAAAAAGGACTGATCGTCGCAGACTTCTCGCCACGGAATTTCGAGCGACTTGATACATTCAAAAGGATCGCTAAAGAATTGGGACGAGAACTCGTCGTTCTCATGAAAGACGCCTATTGCCTCGACGCTATCTCGTGTGTTGACGGTAGAGATCACATGGAGAATGTGCGGGTTTATCGCGATATCAAGGAAAAAATGGAGAGTTATGAAACAGAAGTTGAAACAAGGCATGAGGAAGCTCTTATTGACCCAATGGACATCGCCCTGGATCCCAGGAAATTTATTGTTTGTTTTTCTTTCTGGGATATGAATAGATTACTTGATATTAAGCCAAGAGGTGGCACTTATATCTACTCAAGCAGTGAGGCTTACACAGAAGAGCAGGCTATCGATTTTTATCGGTTAAGAAATTGGCTCTCGCTCTTCGGGATGAAGATAAGGGGGTTTGAGATCGTTGAAGATTCGCAAGGTCCTCGACCGAAATTCGACCCAGGATATCATGCCTCCGGACATGCGCCTGCTGAAGATCTAGTCAAAATCATTGACATGATAGATCCGGAAGTCGTCATTCCCGTTCATACCGTGAAGCCAGAAAGATTTTCAGAATTGATTGATCGCGAGGTCTTGGTTCCCATCGAAGGAAGTCCCATTGAATTGAGCGGTTAAGTATAGAAAGAGACTTATTGATCAGTGCTGGGACCATCAATTCCAATAGAGGGAGTTATTTTTAAGCAGCTGGATCTAGTCAAATCGAAAAGGTGGCAATTAATTTGTAACGAATCGATCATTTCGCCTCCATTTTCTTTTAAACTATTCTTTAAGTATCTATCATTCCATTTCTAAAAATGCGGAGAATGGGCTGGATGAGACATATCTTCTAGAATGAAACATTGTTGCTTATTATTGAAATGAAATCGAATAATGTTGCATATTAACACAACTTAACAATCTTTTTTGAAAAATTGTTTCAAAAGTAATAAAGTAATCCTTAAATATCGTAAAGGCGGTAATCTTTTTTGGGGGTACATAATGGGCTACGAAGAACTATTTCCAGGAATGGATATGAAGTGGCATGCAAATGCTAATAAGCGATTCGCCTCCCCGTTCGTCGATGTAGCGCACGACAGGATCGACGTGGATCCGATTATTCTATCGCACGCTGCGGTAGCCTGCGGGTTCACGATTCGAGACTTCTACGAGAAGCCTGAGTTGGGAATCCACTGCGTCGGATATATCTCGCAACTGTACGACCTACTACCTGTGACGCACTGGTTCTACTCGCTTCCGTGGGTAAGGGAGTTGGGATTGACACTGCAGTACAAGGACACTTTGCCTCCGATATCTACTGGACCGATCATATCTGAGCCGGGACAGGTCGACAACATCCACGTACCAGATGTTGATGAATTAATGAAGGGGTATACCCTGCCCGAATTCATCAGGATCTACGAGTATGTGCAAAAGAACCTTCCGATGACGCTCGTCCCGATCTCCTACGGTTTCGACCTTGTTGGTGCGGCAGCCGAGCTCTGTGGCGTTGAGAATTTCATCATGTGGACATTCACTGAACCCGAAGCAGCACACAAACTCGTTAAGAAATACACGGATACATCGGTCAACGGGGCAATTGGATTGGCGAACAGGTTTGGCATGGCGATGTTGATCGTCGGCTCCGTCCTTGCTAACAATGATATCTTTTCAGACGAAGCCGTGAAAGAGTACTCAGCGAACTACATGAAATATTATGTTGACAAGGCCTTTAGAGGCGGGGCAGGACCCCAGCTGTTCTATCACCTCTGCGGCAACCACCAGACCGACTACAAAGTGTTCAAGGACACGCTATTCTGGTCTCCGTTCAATGTGATTCACATCGGGTATTACGGTAGGGATCCATTCCCGTCTAAGCTTCTAAAGGAAGAATTCGGAAACCGTTCGACCATCATGGGATCGGTTGACACAAAGCTGATGATCAACCCGAACCCCAAGATTGCATATGAGCAGGCGAAGGCGCAGATATTGGCTGGACGTGACAGCCCGAAGGGATACATTCTTGGTACTTCATGCGAGACGCCGCCGTACACGATTCCAGGCAACCTCCTAGCGCTGGTCAAAGCGGCCAGGGACTACGGAACATATGGAACATGGTGAGGTGAGGAAGAATGGAAATCAAGATCCCAAATGAAGTCATGGAATTGATCGGCAAGAGGGGCATCAAGGAAGCCGATGTCAAGGACGTCATCGAGACGGCGGAGTCGTCGAACAAGAAGATTGTAATGGGCAACAGGAACATCGCAAAGAAATTGATTGGCCAGGCCACCGTTTATGTCGACTACGAGCTTGAAAAGGGCCTCGTGAGAAAGCATGCGACAGTGAAGTCCGCATATTCTCATAGACTGATGCTGGGAGACATAGTCAACGCAACTGATAAGAGTGATTGGGTTTGCGCTCACTGCAATGAGCCCGCGATGTATGGACACGTCGCGATGACATACATGCAGGTCACGAGAAACGGACCAGCTGTCGTCTGTCCGAAATGCAGGGACTCTTGGGTTGAGGAATACCTTGCAACGAAGACATTGGCTGCAGTCGAAGGTCTGTTCGAGAAGAAACGCGCTTAAACTCTTTCAGGGCCGCAAATGCGGCCTCTACCCTTTTACTTTCATCTTCATCGGATGATATCGGAATTTTCTGGCTTTCGATAACTATATTTGGCTCGTTCTGGTCGATTCAGAATCACAATCACGAGAAGTGGAATTTCGGTGGGAGCCTTTTTGCGGGATGCATCTTCAGAAAATTAAAAATCTCTTGAATCCATAACGAAGCTTACTTCTGGTGTTCAAATGAGCGAACTAATTGGGAAAACAGAGAGCCTCTGCCCAGAATGTCTGAGGACGATACCCGCAGAGAAAATTGCTGAGGATGACAAAGTTTATCTAGTCAAGACATGCCCAGATCACGGAACTTTCAAAGTTCTTATCTGGCGTGGCGTTATGGACTACAAGGACCTTGAACGCTATTCGTGTGTAAAATCGAAGCCTGAGAGGATTGCAGTTAAGAATAGTGGCACATGTCCAGAAGTCTGCGGTCTGTGTCCAGATCATATCCAGCACACCTGTCTCGTTGTCCTTGAGGTCACCAACGGCTGTAACCTCAAGTGTCCGATCTGCTTTGCCAGTGCGAACGAGCGATACAGGTTCCATCCGTCGATTGAAGAAATCCGAGAGATGTTTCAGACGGTTGTTGATTATGTTAAGCATCCAATCGCCGTGCAGATCAGTGGCGGAGAGCCCACAATCAGGGATGATCTCCCTGATATAGTGAAAATGGGAAAGGGCATGGGCGTTGATTATATCGAAGTCAATACCAATGGCGTTCGGCTCGCAGAGGATCTGGACTACTTGAGGAAAATTAAGGAGGCTGGCGTAGACTCTCTCTATTTCTCGTTTGACGGCATCACCGGCGATGTCTTTGTGAAGACCTGCGGGAGAGACCTTCTTGACACGAAACTCAAAGCCCTCGAAAACTGTCAGAAGGTGGGTATGGGTGTCACCCTAGTGGTCGTCGTTTCGAGAAATGTGAATTTTCACCAGATCGGAGATATCATCCAGTTTGCCAAGAAATGGATACCGACCGTCAAAGGGGTCCATTTCCAACCGCTGAGTTATTTTGGTAGATACCCATCGGTACCAAGAGATGAGGATCGCGTACTCCTCCCAGACCTTCTCAAAGCGATCGAGGAGCAGACAAAGGGAGAACTAAGGGCTGATAATTTTATCCCCACTTCCTGCGCAAACGTGCACTGCGATGCGAAATCGATGTCGATTCTAATGGAAGATGGCACGCTGTTTCCACTGACCCAAAGAGCACTCGGTCCACCGCGTGAAACAAGCCAGATTGCGAAGAAGACAAGGCAGGAGATATGCGATCTCTGGCGGTACATCGAAGACTCGATCAGTAGCAGTAATGAGGGAGACCTTGACGGAACATGGCTCGGATTTATTCAGAGAGCGAAGACGCACTACCTTACCGTTTCGACGATGCCCTTCCAGGATGTCTGGAATGTGGAGACAGAGAGGCTTAAAAATTGTTGTATCCACACGGTAACCCCAGATGGTCGCTTGATCCCGTTCTGCCTCTTCAACATAAACAGCGTTCACGGAAAGACTTTGTACAGGCACGAGATATTTTCCAAATATAAGAAAGGTTAACGGGAGGTTTTCTTGCCAACGCTCCTGTGATAATCACCGACGATCTTGTTCATGTATCTTGAGATCTCTCTCTGTCTTTGTTCACTGGACACGATGAGCTGCTGGAGTGGGAACTCAAAGTCGCAGAAGGGACACCTTGCTAGCTCACAGGTCGTAGCGGACCTTCTGCATCCTCTACATGCGATCGCCCTCGACTGGAACAAGCTAAAAGTCTTGCCGCAACGGGGACATGTTACCCGTTTCGTTGTCTTAAGAAGATCTGGAGTTATGCCGAGTTGTTTCATGTGCGGCGTCAGTACCATTCTGTCCTCCTCCTCGTCTCCTGAGGATAACCCTGATATTTAAATCCTTGGCAATATGTGACGACAATAGTACAATTTGATCGTTCTCATACGGCTTCTCTGAATGATCCCCTTGTCTCAACACTATGTTCAGGATCTCTCAATGAACGATATTATTCGACTTCGTTCGCGCGGACATCAAAATCTGGCGGCAATACAACAGGCCAGCTGAGAAAAGGTTTGAATGGATGTGACGCGGTTGATTCTGTCATTCTGAGCCCTTCAAGGAATTCCGCCGTTATATCAGCTGAAAAAGCAAATAGCATTTCTTCTTCTCTCACGAGTCCGTACGCTCTATCTCCCATACAAGGGATGTCGATGACAACCTTCTGGCCATCGAGAATCTTCGCGATTGCCGCACAGAGACTACCTTGACCTGTCATGGTCGTTGAGATTGCATCTCCCCTCCAGTACGCATAACCGATGATCATTCTCAAAACCTGTGCAGGAGTTGCATAAATGACAATGAGATCAGGATCGGTTGGCATTAAATCCAGTGGTGCCATCAGAACTGCGCTATATTTTTTCTCGTGCACTCCGATCATTTTGATAGCCTTTTGCAGATTTTCAGCCGCATTTATATCTCTAACAAATGGCAAATTTAGAGTCCCGTTAAGAACGCGGTCAGGTGTCTTTATGAGACCAGTACACGAAGAACCAAGAACGCATCTTACACCTTCTGAGGAAGCACCAACAATCCCCTGCTCCCTATAGTATCTGGCAATAGCGGCCATGTGGCAGGGCGCTGTCTTGGTTAGAAGTTTCACATTGTCGAATTTAATTAATTCCTTTGCTTCAGCGAGCATCTTGATGCCAACAGGAGAATTCGCGAGATTAAGCATTCTTTTCAACGAAGAGAAGGCGCCTTTCCACATATCATTGATCATGAAGGAAGCAAAGTGTGTGTTGGCTATTAGTGTTGTCGTTCAATTGAACGAATTGCAACTCGGATCTCTCTTGAGACGATAAATTAGTTTGAATTCCAAAATTTCCTGGTCAAAAGGTTTATTATTGAAATTTATATTATCTCTCCCCGTGGATGTTTTAACCAAGCTGAAAATCGCAATCGCCAGGAGGCGACTGTCATCTAGAGATATTTCTGATGAAGCGAAATATCCGCTCGAAGAATGGATTCACAATCAGGTCAAAAAGAATTTCAAGTCGAGTTCGGAATTAAGAGAGATCCTTGGGAAAAGGCGCCTGGATGAGGTGACGCGGGAGGATATTCGTGGGTACCAAATTTATCGCTTCAGGAAGCAGCTTGAGTACGTTCGAGCCAATAGCATTTATTATAGAACACTCCTCAACAAAGCGGATATCGATCCGAAGAAAATTAAGAACTTCGAAGATCTGACGAAAATCCCGTTGACTGAGCCTGCGGAGGTTGCAAAAGAACCTTTTCATTTCCTATGCGTTTCCCAAGGCAAAGTAATGCGTGCTTTCACCACCTCTGGCACCTCAGGCCTAACGAAAAGAATTTTCTTCACTAGAGATGATATTTTAAGAATTATAGACTCAATCTCTGCCGCTCTAAAGACCGTCGGCATGACCGAAAATGATGTTTTGCAGATTATGTTTCCCACGATCGCGAGTTGGGACCCTGGATACATGCTCGACGGTGCATGTAAAATCGCGGGTCTTCATTCAGTAATCGCAGACATGCTGGATATTGACGAACAAATACGCATCATGAGAGAATCAGGTACAACGATGATGATAGGATTGACATCGTTTATTTATAGGGTCACTATGCTCGCGAAGGACAAATACGATCTCCGATCCCTTGGCATTAAGGCGATCATTCTTTCAGCTGAACCGCTATCGGAAGCGATGCGACGGGAGATCGAAGATGCATGGGGCTGCAAAGCTCTCAGCCAGTATGGACTCACTGAGATGGGCTTAGCGACGACCGTCGAGTGCATAGCACAAGATGGACTCCATGTTAATGATGCGGATTTTTTGGTTGAGGCAATAGACCCAGAAACGCTCGAGCACGTAGGGCTACGTGAACCCGGTGAACTGGTCATCACGAGTCTCAATTACCAGGCAACGCCGTTACTGAGGTACAGAACATATGACCTTTCATGCCTCATCGAACCACCATGCGCTTGTGGTCTGAAGACGATCGGAAAAGTCGGGAAAATTCGAGGACGCCTCGATATGATGAGGAAAATTGGGATGGGAGAAAAGGTTTTCCCTATGCTTTTTGATGAGGCGATACTTGGCGTTTCTGGCGTCGTAAATTATGTCGTGTTCATTGAGAAATCTGAATTTAGGGACCGGTTGCGCTTTAAGGTCGAGTTCATCGGCGATCAGGAAGAGGGTCGAATGAAAATACTGAAAGCAATTATGGGTATTCCTGAGATCAAGACAAGCATCGAAAACGATCTTCTTGAAGAGCCAATAATCGAAATGGTTCCTAACGGATCTCTCGAATTTGTGCCGAAGACGATGTCGATCGTCGATCTGAGAAACCAATACAGTTGATTCCACGCTAATGCGAAAGATTCTTGACCGCGCGGTCGTTCTAGGGCGATAGTTATGAAAGTAGGTGTCATTGCTGTACAAGGAGCTGTGCAGGAACACATTGAAATGACTAATTCGGCCTTCGAACGATTAGGGGTCAATGGTCGTGCCGTTCCTGTCAGAAGGGAGAAGGATATGGAAGGGATTGATTGCCTGATCATCCCTGGTGGCGAGAGCACGACGATCTCGAGATTGTTGAGGCGGTTCAATCTCTTTGACACAATCGTCGAAAGGGGCAAAAAGGGCATGCCAATTATGGGCACGTGTGCAGGATGCATACTTTTGGCGAAGGTCGGGGACGAAGAGGTTATCAAAACTGGCACAGAGCTCCTCGGTTTGATGGACATGGAAGTGGATCGAAACGCTTTCGGAAGGCAACGCGAATCATTCGAAGCCGACATCATGGTAAAGGGATTGGACAGCCTCTTCCACGCAGTTTTTATTAGGGCTCCTGCAATCAAAAGAGTATGGGGGCAATGCGAAGTTATGGCGACCCTTGAGGGAAATATTGTGATGGCTAAACAGGACAATTTATTAGGTCTTGCATTCCATCCAGAACTCTCAAGTGATACGAGAATCCACGAGATGTTGATCGAGATGGTATGATTTTGTGATTGTCATATCGAAAACCAATGCAGACATAAGATGTCAATTCTAATTATCTTGCAATGCCCCGGCTTTAGAAAAAAATAGGATCGAAAACAACAAAATGTACTCGTTGATTGTCTTCTAATTGATTTATATCTCTAGATTGATTTATAATTTCTCTATTTTTTTATAGCCGATATGATTTTTTCCAGTCTCGTCGAAAAGTCTCCGTTCTCAACAATTGTGCCGGTGACTATCGCATTGGCGCCGGCTTCCTTAATCGCCAGTGCGTCTTCAGGCTCCCTAATCCCGCCACCAACGATAAGGGGAATCGAGACATGCCTCTTTACTTCGCGGATCATTGTTTCTGGCACTGGTTGAGGCGACCCACTACCTGCCTCTAAGTAAAAAAATTCCATACCCATGTATTGCGCGGCAAGAGCATAAGCGACGGCAAGTTGAGGGTTGTTTCGGGGGATCAGATCGGCGTTACTCACTTCACCTACTTTCATTCCTGGTTCCACTATGACATATCCCATTGGGATTGTTTCAAGGCCCAGTTTCTCAATGATTGGCGCACCTCTCACTTGTTCCCCGATGACATGTCTTACGTTCTGGCTATTCAACACACTCATGAAGTATATTGCGTCGCAGTGTCTCGAAATTGCGTGTGCTCCGGACGGAAAGTAAATAACAGGGAGCTTACAGAGTTTCTTAATTTCAAGAACAGTGAGATCGAGGTTTTCTTGCGTGACACCAGTCGATCCCCCCACCATGATCGCATCCGTGCCAATCCGTTCAGCCGTCTCAGCAATTCTGGCGGCGACGACCGAATCCTGCTTCGCCGGATCGATGAGTGTCATATGGACAGTTCCTTCACGCATGCGTTTTATCAGGTATTCTTTTATCTTCATAGAAGACCACCTACGAGGAAAGCGATGAGTGCGACAAACATTCCTATTTTTATCAATCTCTGACCTCGCTTCGGATTTTGAAATTGAAGATATGAGGAGTATATAAAGATTGCATCAGCAACGAGAACGATTAGAAGATATTCAATATGGAAGAAGCCGACAATGTAAGGCTCGAAGCTCAGGATGACTGCGACCAAAATGAATGATGTTGCAGTTGCACCAGCCTTTCTCTTCCCGATCCGTTTAGGCAAAGTCATCCGGTCAAAGTCCGCCTCCATGTCCTCTACGTCTTTGATGATTTCCCTACCTAGGGTTGCAAGAAATGCCATCGCTGCGAGCGCAAGTGTCTGTTCAATGTGTCTCACGACGGCACCACCGAAAAAGAATAGGAAACCAGTCAATAGGGCGATGAGAAAGTTGCCACTGAAACCCTCTTTTTTGAATTTTAGTTCGTAGGAAATCATGAAGAGAACAGCGACTACTACGATACCGATGGAAATCGGGTCGAGGAGCAAGGACAGAAGGAGCGAGATGGAGAAGAGGACTGCTGAGACTCTCAAGACTGTTGAAGGACTAATCTTCCCTGAGGGGATCGGTCTTTCGGGATGAGCTTTCTTGTCGACCTCTCGATCCATATAATCATTGAGCGAGTTTCCCGCGGCGATGAATGTGAAGACGACTGCGGAAGCGACAAGAATTTCCATGGTATAATCCACTATTGAAGTTCCCGCGCCGACCAGCGCAGCCAATATGACCCCAACAACGCCCATAATACAATTGCCGATGCGGAAAAGCTGAATGAACCGATTCACCGTTGGGAATTTCTTTGTTATAATTACTTTTTTTCCCCGGGAAGTAACCATTTAAGATTGTATTACGAAATAGTATTGGGCAAAAGGTTAATAATTAGATTAAGATAGCGTGCGTGATGGCCAATGTTGATGTGGCTGCTGAGATCGAAGCGATTAAGTCGATCATTGGAAAGTATTTTCCAATCTATGATGTTAGATTGACCCACGATTCTCTATCAATTTTCATCACCCCTGACCCACGTACCCTCGATCAGAATTTTGAATCGCTTCGTCGGGAACTCGGCGCTAGGGGTTACATCCCCTTTCTTCACCACCAGGGTGGAGAATATATTATCGCGATCGCTAGGAAGCCCGAGATCAAACGGAGGGGGACGTGGATTAACCAACTCCTTCTTATCGTTACTTTCTTCTCAACTACGTTTGCTGGCGCATACCTCTGGGCGAGTTACAAGGGCGTGTCTTCAGTTCTCACTGTCGACAATTTCCTCTGGGGCGCAGTTTTCTTTGCCATCCCACTGATGACGATGCTCGGGATGCATGAACTGTGCCATTACCTCGCTTCAAAGAAACATGGCGTCGAAGCCTCCCTTCCATATTTCATTCCCTCAGTTCCCCCTCTCGGGACATTCGGAGCGTTTATCTCAATGCGTGAGCCGATGCCCGACAGAAAGGCTCTAGTGGACATAGGAGTAGCTGGGCCAATCGGAGGTCTTATTGTTGCAATTCCACTCGTCATTATTGGTCTTTATCTCACAGCACATGGTGAAGTCCAGTCTGGTGAGCTTGGTACAGGTGGTGCCATCGCGATCGTCGTCCAACCACTTTACCAGTTCTTTATGCTTTTTGTACCTGTTCCTGAAGGCGTTGCCCTTCACCCCACGGCATTTGCGGCCTGGGTCGGTCTACTCGTAACGGCGATTAATCTATTGCCAGCAGGACAGCTTGATGGTGGACACATCGCAAGGGGGCTTCTTGGAGACAAGTCGAGATACCTGAGTTATGCGACAATCGCTCTCCTTTTCATCATGTCCTTCTTTTACATCGGCTGGCTTTTCTTCGCGTTATTGATATTCCTTCTCGGTCTAAGACACCCTGCCCCGCTTAACGATATCTCCAAAGTGGATAATAAGAGGAAAGCGATTGGCGCCGCAGCTCTGGTTATACTCCTATTGACATTTGTTCCAATCCCAGTGGTCGAAATACCCCCAGATCACTCATACGAGATCGTTTTGATAGAGCCACAATCGTCCTCTGTGAATGTCACTCCAGGTCAGAACGTGGTATTCTACATGGTTGTGAACAACACTGGTAACACGTACTTGCATCTCAACTTCGTTATGAAACAAGTCCCTCAGAACTGGAGTGCTATCATTTATTTGAGTAACCAGTCGCGAGAAAACGCGACGAACGCGCTCGAATTCGAGATTCCATATAAGAGATCGGCGAATGTGACCGTGGAGATTACCGTTCCTGAGAACGCAGAGGAAGGGCTGCGCACAATCGTGCTCGATACCTCGTCACAGAGTGAATCACGGACGATCAATTTTCAAATTACGGTAAACGGGTGAATACACAATAGTGCCTTGTCAGTGATCTATGAACTTTCTGTGTATGGATTTCCTGTAGCTTGAGTTTGTCATGTGTTGAATGGCAGGGTGAGGGGAACACGATACTCAGGTGTCCATTGGTCTTCAGGGTATCAGCAATCGCTCCCATTGCCCTCTCGTATAATTGTTTCGGCAGCTCCTTTTTTGTCGTCGCCGAACGGCCATAGGGCGGATCCGTTACGACAGCATCAATTTGATCGAACTCCTCGGCAATCGAGCCAACATCGATGGCCTTCATATCTTCCCACTTCGCTCCGAAATGTTGCATGTTTTTCTTGCACCCCTCGATCATCTCCTCTGACACATCAGATCCGAACACTCTTGCGCCAATTAAGCTCGCTTCTATGAGAATACCACCAGTACCGCAAAACGGGTCCAACAGGGTTTCATTAGCTCTTACCCTAGATAAATTAACGAGTGCTCTTGCGTACCGCGGGTGTAGCGAAATTGGTGAAAAGAACGGTCGTAGTGCTACCTTTCGGCGATCATATTGCTTTCTGTCAATGGCGCGATCATTTATAAAAAAGTGTAGCGCATCAGAAAGGAGGACTCGGATTTCGAGATCTGGGGACTTGAGGTTCACGGTTCTTTCCTTACCAATGATCTCCCCGACTTTTTTCGCAACACTTAGTGAATCAACTTCCTGCATGTACTGTTGATATCTTTTCACGCGAACGCAAAAGGTTCCACCTGGGAGGTCTAGGCCGTCGACAAATTCGCTGAGCTCTTGTATCCTGCAAGACCCAAGATATCGTCCGATGCGGTGCGAGAGCGCGAGACGATACGCGATTCGATCGAGTTTCTCTGGCGAGAAACGGCAAACAAGATATCCTGGACCGGATGCGATGATTGAGTACTGCTCGCATTCAGCGTATACACATGCGAGCGCTTCAGCCTTCGGGAGTGTGGGATGTTCACCCGAGAGCTCGAATAGGAAAGAGTCCTCAGTCACGAATTCCTTCCTCTGAGATCGTGATGACGACCTCTGCTTCGGGGAGGTTCGGCGAATCGATCAATCTTGCGATACGCTTTCCCCCTTTGCTTTTCCTGAGATAAATCCTGAAAGTCGCTGTGTGTCCGACGATATGTCCTCCGATGGGACGCGTGGGATCTCCGAAAAATGCGTCTGGCTTCGCTGCGACCTGATTTGTCACAGCGATGACGGCGTTATTGACATCCGCGAACTTCATGAGATCATGCATGTGTTTATTGAGAGTCTGCTGCCTCTCTGCGAGCGCTCCCCTCCCGATGTATTCCGCTCTGAAATGGGCTGTGAGCGAGTCGACGACCATCAACCTGATCGGTCGCTCTTTCGCAAGGTCTGCTGCCTTTTCGACGAGAAGCATCTGATGATGCGAATTGTAAGCCCTTGCGACGTGAATTTTTCGCAGAGTCTCGATAGGGTCAAGATCAAGGGCTGTCGCCATTTGAACGATCCTCTCTGGCCTGAATGTGTTTTCCGTATCAATGACTACGACTTCGCCCTCCAATCCACCCCTTTCAACGGGCATCGTCGTATTAACCGCGAGCTGAAAACACAGTTGAGTGTTGTGGAGAATTGTTGGCAAGGACCCGCCGACAAATGAATGACCCTCAGGAACCACGAAATCGTAGATGTAATCATTGTACTGGTTTATTCGTATAGATTTGACCCTATCTGAGAAGACTTTTTGACCCTTATCGAATGATCGAAGAAGTTCATCATAGACGGCATTTACGACCGCAATTTTTTGATCCCTTTTGATATGACTCGCTCGAAGCCATTGAACCCCCCCGTCAACGACAACTGGGAGTCTGTGAGCCATACTGAGTGCAATCGTGCGTCCCTTTACGGTCTCAATTTCAACAAGCTCCTTGACCCTCTCTCTATAGATATGTGATGCATATACTGGTTTGACCACTCCATTGATGAAGCCTAGGACTCTCGTACCATGAGTTGAAACAATTTCGCCGTTATCGAAAGTCTCCTTTCCGTTTTCTTCTTTGTAAATGTCAAAAACATCTTCTATAGTGGATACTAATGGTGACCTACCGTACTCAAAGATGACGGGTGTTCCGGCAGAAACACACTTCCCGCTCCCGAATTCGCCATAAAATTCGACAATTGATTGGGTTTCAAATCCTCCCCCCATCAACTCGTCGAGGGCCTTAGAACAGGAGGTCAGTTTGTGGATATTCTTTCTCCTTTCGAGGACTTGATCTCCCGTTTCAAATCCTCCTACATCCGCCGCCTGTTTCGCTGCGGCGATGATCTTTGCGGCTGTGCTCTCTCCGATTTCCGCTATTTCAGCCAGGGTCTTCGGTGATTCGACCGCGATACTCATTAGATCCGTATAACCGGCGTCACGAAGTTTCTCAGCAGTTGCAGGGCCAACACCCGGCAACTCTTCAAGTTTTTTCTCGGGCATTAAAGCACCTCTTCATATCTAATCCTACGAACATTTATAATATATACCCCCCGAGTTCATCGAAAGTGGGGTTAAATAGAGCATGGAAGTCATCCTATTTTAAGTAAAAGCCCTTTGCAATGAAATTACACCATCTAACACTATATTTTTGAAATAATCATCCCCTGCTGGTTCGAAAATCGTTTCCTAATGCTTTCCCGTTTCTGATGTCTCGAGCAATATTCTCAATCAATAGATAATCCAAAGGGTTTTTAATCCTCTCGGCGTTAGGGTGTCGACATGGCCCGAAAAAAGAAGAAAGAAGTCGTTGAAGAGGAGTACGAGTTCATCCCACCAGAATTCGACGAAAAGGCTTTCCTTGAAAATGACATCAGGGGAACAAAGACTCTTCTGTTGACAGCGCTTTTTGCCATTCTCTGTGGCATCGTAGCGTTCCTTGTTGGCGAAATTAACGTATTACTGGGGCTGGTCGTTCTTTTCATCGGCATGTTTGCATTGAGATATATATACATTCTAGTAAAAATCAAGCCCAATGAGATTGAAAAGAAAACCCTTTTTGGTAATCTCGCGCTTTTCTTCCTTCTCTTCCTTGGCATATGGATACTCATGATGAATCCTCCATTTAGCGACCACACGCCGCCGCAAATCTCGGAAGTGACGATCTGGTACCAGGACGGGAGTGGCAACTGGGTTTCTCAGAAACCCTCAGCCTATGCGTTTTCAAATATTCCACGCGATGCGATAATCAATATAACGGCAAAGGTTGCTGATAATGGCAGGTTGAGTTCCGTTCAGATAGGATTTTCAGCCTTGCCCCTCGATAATATGACCCTTGCTTCAGATCATATCTATGAGATCTTGAAGGATCTTTCGGACTTTTCTGGTCCTGGGCCATATGCCTTCTATATCGTTGCCTCCGACTCGTCGGGAAATCAGGCGATATCGGACATATATACGATCCAGGTGACCGGCTGACGATGACACTGCTAGATTTCCCACGGCATTCTCTTATCAAGTATATCGGTCATGATCTTTCTATACTCCTTTCTGAAAACCGCTTTCCCTGATATCACGTCGAATTTTACCTGCTTGAGATCCTTTCCGAGTGAAGTCGTTTTGATCCTATCACGTAGTAGCTGAGCCGCATCTGTGTACTCCCTCCTCGCGATAACAACGAGCTTCCCTTGGTCGATGAATGGCTCGCTGAGTCCTGTCTTTCCTTTCCATTTCTCGAGGAATCGTTTTGAATGCTCTATCCACATCGGCGGCCCTTCGTGTCTCTTTGCAGTCGGCAGTTTCAAGGATTCAATCTCAAATGCAATCAGTACGTAACGATCGGCGCGTGACACCCTGTCGACGACCGTGAAGTCGTGGTTTTTGAGGAGGTTGGATATGCTCTCTTCTGTCTTCCTAATCTGAGGGTATAGGTCATCATCGATAATATCCGGCCGATCGAAGCGAACGATGACTGGAGCCGTCTCTCTTTTTTTGAAACATTCTCTAATTCTTTTGATTTTCCAGTCTTCCCTCTTTTTCGGAAAGAAAAAGCGTTCATTCTTTTCTTTTAAATAAGATGCACATGCGTAAATAAATCGAGAAAATGAATTAATTGAGACAGGAGAGGCGACATTCCGTGAGAGATCAACTGGATCATAGAAAATCAGTGGATCGTCGAACTTAGTGTCGCCGGGGCGCTCGAGCCATAGTCTCTCGCCGTATTTCCACTGGGACGCTGATTTTACTACCGAAAGAAAATCTCCGTACCTGAGGACGAGTAGCTCGACCAAATAACCCGAGAACCCCTGTATCTTCGCCTCAGCTCCATACACCCCAATGCCTTTCATAAACTGTTTCAAAAGACGAACCTCTGGCTTCTGGTGTTCTGTAATTTTTTTCTTGATGAACTCAGTGTGGAACGGGGTTCGGTCGACGGCACTTTTTATTTTCGAAGGATTTTCAATTCTGTAGCATGGCACGAGATCGACGTCGAGTCCCCTGTATTTCCCGTGAATGTACGGGTGTTCTGCGTAGCGCTCCTCACCTCCGAGAACTCTCCTTCCGATGTCTAGCCCGATCGTCTCTAACTCGTCTCGATCAACAGATGGCGGAAACATGACAAAGATATCGATATCAGGTCTGGGAAGGTATGTGTCCTTCGCAACTGATCCGACGAGTCGGGCTTCCAGTGGAAAATTGAATCTGGATATTTCCTTTTCAACTTTCTTCATGAGATCTGACACGACTCGATCGACGAATCTTCTGTGTTCTGTGTCAGGTGTGATCCTCTTTAGGATTTCTTCCTCGAGCATCATGCATTGACCTTATTGAATTTGAATAAGAATAATACTTCTGCGTGCTTCGGTTCCAATCCCTTGCGAATACTGTGGCCAAATTTAACAGTTAAAAAAAACTAAAGGGGGGTTCGGCGCCCGAGGCCGGCGTGGTGGGGATAACAAAAAAAGCTTAGGAGGAAAGTTGAGCCACCGGCCCCGAGCGCCTAATTCGGCATAATATGCACTACTATAAAAAACTATCTACTAACATGTTCGAGCTTCGACATTGTCCGATGCATTTTCATCGGGCGCAATTCAAGCGCTTATATACTTGCAACGGGCAATCGACTTTGTTCAATTTCGGCGGCGCTTTCTGTTGATGTGTATTTCGTCTCCAATATGAACGCTGGCAAAATCGGTCATCGCGATTGTCTCAATACCTGATTCCTTTTCAATGTACTTGGCCTGCTTCTCTGCTCCCTCGCTGAGCAACTTCATGCCGAAGTGCGTCAAGAGAACAATTTCCGGACAAACTGATCTTGCAAATTCAGCCGCGTCGTCTGTGTTCATATGGTAGGATATTCTCGAGCCGAGAGGCCTTGTCACGCACAAGATTATCACACGGCTACTACGATGTGCCTTTATGACCTCTTCGCCAACTTCTGAATCGCCCACATACGAAATTATGCCGTTAGAAGTGTGAAAACGAAATCCAATGCCAGTAGGATCGCTGTGAATTGTTGGCGTCGCCTCGATCAGAATCCCGTCAACTGAAGTCTTATCTCCTGGCTTAAGGGACAAAACATTTTCAGGCAGCGAACGGTGATATCTTGAAATTGCCGGTCCAAAAGCATCCTTCCCGTCAATTACACTCTTACTTCCGATGACGATTCCTCTGCGCCCAAAACCACCGCACGTCATCCCTTCAATCAGTATCTCTGCATCAGTATAGTGGTCTGGGTGGCAGTGTGAAATGAGTATGGCATCCGTTCTCGCAGGGTCGATTGACATTTTTTTCATTGCAACGAGTGCACCTGGCCCTGGGTCGAGATGAATTCTGGCACTATCGCTAATGTAAATGCCACCGGTGCTTCTCGCTTGGTATATCGTGGCGAATCTTCCGCCGCTGGTGCCTAGAAATGTGATCGTTGTCAAGTTGACGCCTTCAATAGCTGATTTATCGAAGTAATGATGCGATCTGAAATATTCTTTTCTGAAACTTTTTTTTGAACCGGAGGAGTTCCCTATCCGATACCATAGGTCTTGCTAAATTTTAATATTCTAGGCCTCGATCATCGAGTGAATGAAAATTGCAATAAGGGACGCGTGGATCATTACTCAAAATAAAAATCGAGAGATCCTCCGCGGCGACCTCCTCATCGAAGATGGCATCATCAAGGATATCGGAAAAGTCTCCTCGGACGTTGACGAAGAAATCGACTCACACGGGGATATAGTTCTGCCGGGCTTGATCAACACCCACACCCATATCTCAATGGCAATCATGAAGGGAGTTGCCGATGACGTTTCATTTCCAGATTTTCTTTCAAGAGTCTTTTCGATTGATGCCCAAAGAACACCTGAGGATATCTACGCTGGTACGCAGCTTGGATGTTTGGAAATGATTCGCAGTGGGACGACAACATTTGTAGATTTATACTATGCTGAAGACATTATCGCAAAGGCTGTTGACGAAATGGGTTTAAGGGCAGTCTTATGTTGGGCTGTGCTTGACGAGGAATTCACAACGCAAAAGGGTCGACCCCTTGACAATTGCAAGCGCTTCTGCCAGTCGATTGCTAACAAAGGAAGCAGGATCACACCTGGCGTTGGTCTCCAGGGCGTTTACGTTTGCTCGAGGGAAACATTCCTCGAAGCAAAAGAATATGCCGATGAGAGGAATCTCCTCCTACATTTTCATTTGTCTGAGACGAGGAAAGAAGTTAACGATCATCGGAAAAAAACGGGGATGCGGCCAGCTGAATATCTTGAGAAAATCGGATTTCTTGGAAGAAATTGCCTTGCTTCCCACGCATGCTGGCTGACACTCAACGAGGTGCGGATACTTGCAAAGAACAACACAAGTGTTTCGACCTGCCCTGTTTCGAACATGAAACTGGCCACCGGTGGCGTTGCGCCGATTCCTGAGATGAGGAAAGAAGGGGTTGTTGTTTCGATCGGTACTGATAGTTCGACGACGAACAACAGTCTTGACATGTTTGGAGAGATGAAGACACTCTCGCTTATTCAGAAATCGAGTCGATGGGATCCTACTGTTCTTAGTGCTCAGGAAATTCTTGATTTTGCGACAATCGGCGGTGCTACAGCAATTGGGTTGGACCGATTGATAGGATCGATTGAGCCCGGCAAGAAAGCAGACATCGTGATTCTTGACGGCACGGCACCAAATCTATCGCCTATCAGACGTGGCACGCTCGTCTCAAATGTAGTCTACTCATCGTCGCAAGCAAATGTCAAGACAGTCATATGCGATGGAAAGGTTTTGATGAAGAATTGGGAGATCAAGGGCATTGACGAGATGGCAGTGTTGAATCGCGCAAGTGAGGCAGCGAAGAAATTATTTCCGAATGATTAGCAAGAATGGTCCCGACTCCCGGATTTGAACCGGGGGCCTGCTGATCTCGGCGGCTGTTTGACCGGCAATCCGGTAACCCACTACAGTCAGCCGCTCTAGCCAGACTGAGCTAAGTCGGGAACCCTCAACCCTATTATCGGGGTCGTATTTAGAATTTTGTTCTTTCCTTCCTTAAAATTTATGGCTGGGAGATTTTGTTTTGAGGACAACAATATTTAAATATAGACGCGATAATATCTTTCTTGTCAGACAAAAGAGGTCGTTTGTACCTCTTAGATCTCCAGGTGCAATAATGGCCGAGGAAGAGCTAGAAAAAATAACGATACGCTTGCCTAGCAGGTATATCAGGGCACTTGACTTCCTCGTCAAAGTCGATGACTTTCCGTCAAGGTCTGAGGCAATCAGGGCCGCGATCAGAGATTTCATTTATGCACGACTTGACCTAGTCATGGATAAGATTAGAAAAATGGAGGAAGCAGAAAAGACGCTCGCATCGATGGAGATCTTCGAGGAACGATACCTGAAAAAGTAGCTTGTGAGAATGGGATGGGATGCACATTCTCCGATGAGAGGTCACGATTACCTCCCCCCTTTATTTTTTTTGATAGTGGAATGATCGCATGAAGTAGATGATTTATTTTACCAGGATGTAAGTTTTGCACAGAATATCAAAAATGAAAGAATTAAAAAAATTGGAAGCGATCTCGCTTCTTTATTCCAGAAAACTGACTCCTCATCCGATATAGCCTAGGTCTTCTCTCTTCGGCTCAGGTGGTGTTTCAATCTCCCGGATCTTTGATGTGATGAGATCGATCTGTTCAGCTTTGTCTTCGAGCGCGCTGAAATCGATATCGACGCTCAGGACCTCGGCGAGAACTCTTAGTACGACCTCGGCGCCTTTGGGGTCAACGAAATAGCCAGATGTCTCGCCCATAAGACATACCGCTCGCATCCCATAGATCTTGCCGAGGCCAAGCAGAAGGCCGCTCGCTCCAACGATGCCGCTTCCTGGCTCTCCCTTTGAAAAGACGACGCCATGCTTCTTCATTTCCTCAACGAGCTCTTTATCGGTAGCCGCCCCTAAAACGCGAGGTTTTTCAACGATCTTCCCTACACCATATCCGCCCAGGGTAAAGATCATCTTGACACCATATTTCTTCGCTATTTGTAAGACATGGTCTGAAAGTTCGTATTGTCCGTCTGGTGTGAGTCCCTGATAATCGCCGACGAGAATGATTAGATCTGGCCGTTTCCCGTCACCTTTGGAGTAATAGAGCTCGTTGTTCACAAGTTTGATCAGCCCCTCGTCGTCGACCAGCACTTGTGGGGGAAAGTACTTCGAATAGATCTCCGCAAATTTGACCGCTTCTATTTGTTCGAGCAGATGCTCAGCAGCAAGTTTGCCAACGTTTCCGACACCCGGTAACCCCTCAACTAGTATAGGATTTTCCAATTTTGGATCTTCATAGAATATCGTTTTGATATACTCCGTAATCATCACCTCTCTCCTTCCTCAATCTTCTTCTATATGTTCCATATCTATCCTCAGGGGAAAATTTTGGCGGAGTTGCCACGACACTTCTCCTTCCGCATCTCGGGCAAGTTTCCCCCAACGTATATTCCTGGCACTTTGGGCATTTTCTAAGCGAAGTTCTCATTATTAACTTTTCCCCTTTTAAATATCATACAATCTCTCAGGTAACCACTCTTTTATTTCGTTTCACGGGAGAAGATACCCTGTCCCCCCATCTGTTTAATTGTGGCAAGTATCTTATCGCTGACTCTTTTCATTTCATCTTCAGCGGTCTTGTAATCTGGAGCTGTTACCACTATCCGGTACCGCGGCGCGCCGACATACTGAATTTTGACCTTTTCCTTTGCAGATTCCAAACCTTCTATGAGTGCCTTCCTTATTCTTTCCACGCCGTCTGGAAGCGCGCAAGTTAATTCGATTTGCCCATCGATTTGGACAAATGGTGGGATGACATTCTCTTTTGCCACTTCGATGAAAACCTGCGTCCATGGCCCCTCTAGATCATTCTCGATCAGCGAATTCGGATTGCCAGCACATTGCTCAAAAGCACCATAGAGTGTGCCATACTTTTCGATAAGTTTATAGCCGAACTCTTCGTAGCACTCCTGGACGCTCTTATTGAGACGTTGAGCGACAATCTCCATAAGCTTTTCTGCTTTCTTCTCATTCTTCCATTGTTGGATCTTTTCCCTTCGCTGGTGTTCATTAACTGACTTTAATGAGAGATCGATATGTCCCTTTGAAGGATCAACACCGAGAACCTTACAAACGATTTTCTGGCCCTCACGCACATAATCCCTAATGTATTTTATCCATCCAGTGGCAACGTCCCTAATGTGGATGAAGCCCTCCTTATTGTCATATTCGTCAAGGGTCACAAAAGCCCCGAAATTCTTAACGTTTTGAACAGTGCATACAACGAGCTCGCCCTCTTCAGGGAATTCGCTTATTCTGACCATTAGTCGACCACCCCGAGCAGCTCGCCCTTAATTTCGCCCTTTCCACCAGTCGGTTTGATGAGAGTCGAACCGCAGACATGGCACACGACAGGTGTAGATGGCTTTTTGAAAGCGATCTGCTCGTTACCACAATCGGGGCATTTGATCTTTATAAACTTACCAGTCCTGACATCGGCCATCGGAATCACTCCACTAGTTCGAATTTCTTAGCTCTAAAGCACGGTTTTTGATGAGCCTTTTTACATGCTTTGCATCGATATCTTAGAGCGATCCGTTTAGTGGGCTTTTCACGGCCTTCTGGTTTCGGACGCGGGAAACCACCGTAACCAGCGGTTGCCCTCCTGAATCTCCTTTGCCCCCATTTGAGCTCACTCGCTTTCTTTTTCTTGACCCTTTCGACTTCGTGTTCTGTATGAGTCTTGCAGTGAGGGCAGTAAGTCCTAATGATTCTAGGCATTTTCATGAACTTTCACCTTGGGCGCAAGTTGCCCTAATACTCATTTAATATATAAATTCTTATCAGATTTCTTGAGAATCCTGATCGTCTGGACAAAATTCATATTTTTGATAGCTGAGGATGGTTCTCTATTTGCAATTACATCATTAGCGATGGCATTCTGGCACATGGCCAGAAGATTTGAATTTATTTTTCAAATAGAAAAGAATATATATCTTCTTAATAATTAAATAAAAATCGAAAGACATGACTGAAAGGGGCTTCAACAAGAGGGATGAGGCGCTGGTAGAGCTTTTGATGAGCACGGGAATGCCGAGAAATGTCGCCAAAACACTCGCTTTTCTGAGAAAGAAGCCGGAGACCACATCGGTGGAAATCGAGGTTTCGACGGCATTGCGTCAGCCAGAAGTCTCAATCGCGATGCAGGAGTTGCGCCGGCGAAAATGGGTGACGAAAAGAGACATCAAAAAGGAAGGGAAAGGGCGTCCGATTCATGCATATCGCCTAGCCATACCATTTGAGAAGATTATTGAAACGATCGAAAAGGAAGAACGGAAGCGCATCGAGAAGATCGAGCAGAATGTCAATCAATTGAAGCAGTTCGCGTCGTTGAGCTCAGAAGGTGTCCCTGAAACTGAAGATGCCAGGGTGGCACAGCAGCAGGGCCAGATAAACTAAACCCGATCGCGTTTTTTCACAGTTACCCCATGGTCGGTGCCCACGACGATCTCAGTGGCAAGACCGATGAAGAGACCGTTCTCAACAACGCCAGGAATCGAATTTATTCGTTTTTCTATTTCCTCGGGGTCGTAGATTCTTCCGAAATAGCAGTCATAAATGTAGAGGCCATTGTCCGTTACAAACGGCGCATTATTCCCCCTGAGTTTTGCGGTACAACCGAGTCTTTCAAGTCTTTCCCTCGTCATCTTGTGTCCGAAAGGCACGACTTCAACGGGCAATGGCGAACGTGTCCCGAGGACGTTAACGACCTTAGAATCGTCGACGATGATGATTTCCTCTCGCGAAGCGTACGCCACGATCTTTTCTCTGAGCAATGCGCCCCCTAACCCCTTAATGAGCCGCATATCGGGATCAACTTCGTCCGCTCCGTCGATTGTAAGGTCGATCACTTCGACATCATCGATCGATGTGATCGGAATGCCAAATTCCTTTGCGAGCCGTTCAGTCTCGATCGAGGTGGGCACACCGATGACGTTCAATCCTTTCTTGCACAATTCACCGATTTTCCGTAAAGCATAATAGACAGTTGTCCCTGTCCCGAGGCCGACGATCATTCCGTCCTTTATTCGTTCGACTGCTTTCTCAGCGGCGATCTCCTTCTTGATCATGATTTTCTCTCCCAAAATTCTCATTGATCAATTGTTCAATTCTCTCAATGATATAGTTGTTTATGCGTTCGCCGATTTCCCGAGTCGCGTTCGTCGGGTCACCAACTATGCCATCTGGATAGCAAGTTTCTGGATTTTTTACAATCATGAATTTTTTGTCAAGGAATTTCCCTTTCCGGCGACGGCTTTTGACGAGGTCTGGGGCGATTGCTAGAAGCCGCGCCGTTTCGATGAGTCCGCCGTGGCCATCAGTCGAATCAAATTTGATTATCTCCCCAAGTTCTTTTGCAATTTCGTAATCCGTCAGGAGCATCAATTTCAAATCGAATTGCTCGACCGCGTCTTGGCATGCAAGCTTCAACGCTGCCATATGGACAGCGCCCGCATGTCCACTCAGAATTACGATTTTCCGCGCACCATTTTTCGCTAGGGAAGCCAGGATTTCATAAACTATGCTTCTCAGTGTTTCAAATCTGATTGAAATCGTTCCTGGCATGTTCTTTGTTGAACTGTGGCATCCATATCTAATTGGAGGAGCTACAAGCCCTCCGATCTTTTCAGCAAGCTGCATTGCGATGGCTTCGGGCTGGAGTGAATCGGTCGAAAGGGGAAGATGGTCACCGTGTGCTTCAGTTGCACCAATTGGTACAAATATGACGGGATCAAGCTGCATAATTTTCTTAAACTCCTCACTTGTGAGATCGTCGAGACGCAAGACACTCACCCTTTTCTGGAGTCAACTCGATCAACGAGCATCCACAGACTGGACAGATCTTCCTTGATAGGGAATCGAGGTTGAACATCTCCTTTAGCTTCTTATCGATCTCATCGATTCTCTCCTTCCTTATCCCTTTTTCACAACGAGGACAATAATACATTAGACCGGACATTCCAATCGCGCATAATTAAGATTCTCGATCTCCCTTTTTTTGGAAGATAAAGTTGATTTCTCGGGATTGCACCTCGTGAAAATATTGAAATTTCCCTAACTCTGATACTCTGCCGTGAATTTAGCATCGCTTTTCTCAGGCGGGAAAGACTCAACTTTCGCGATATATCTCATGGAGCAACAGGGACACACGGTCGATTATCTCGTTAGCGTCATTCCATCCAATCCCGATTCGTGGCTTTTTCACACACCCAACCTTCATCTATTACCACTTCATGCCAGAGCAATGGAAAAAACTCTCATATCGATTGAAAGTGATGGGACGGAGGAAAGTGATCTCTTTGCATTGAGAGAGATCCTCTCTGATCTTGAAGTCGATGGCATCATCACTGGCGCGATTGCTTCGGATTATCAATGGGATAGGGTCAACAGTGTTTGTGAAGATCTTGGCATACGCGTTTTCTCCCCTCTATGGCGCAAGAACGAATTGACAGTGCTGAGAGAAGAAATCGGTGCGGGAATTAAATCGATCATCGTGAGCGTCTCGGCTGAAGGGCTTGGACCTTCATACTTGGGAAAAGAAATTAACGATGACATCCTAACTTCACTGCTTTCACTTCATAGCCGCTATCGGGTTAATGTAAGTGGTGAAGGGGGGGAATATGAAACCTTTGTGATCGACTCACCGCTTCACCGAGCATCTATTAAATTGCTCGATGTTGCCACTGAAATTCATCGTGACCGCAGTCGATTGACTATTAAAAAAGCTGTTTTGGAGAGATGTCGAAATGCCGCCACATCGTTTCAGTCCTGATAACAAAGCGAGTCTTGTTGATGATCGTCGAATGAGAATACAACCCGCCGAAGAAATTGTAGAGCGGGCGGAGATCCGTGATCATGAGGTCTGCCTCGATATTGGGAGCGGGGTAGGGTATGTCGCGATTCCAGCCGCAGTTCGTGCTGCATACATCATCGCACTCGACGCTGAACGCGAAATGCTTGAATCTTTAATAAAGAGAGTCACAGGGAATGTAGGAGATAGGGTCCTCCCCCTGATTGCGGAACTGCCCGATTTACCCATAAAATCGGAAACAATCGATCATGTCCTCGCGATCAACGTGATCCACGAAATAGAGGAAAAGGAACGCCTCTCATCGGAAATCTCGAGGGTACTGAGGAAGGGTGGGCGCCTAAGCGTCGTCGATTTCCACAAAAAAACAACATCATTCGGACCACCTCTTCACGAGCGATTGTCCGAAGAAGAAATGATCGCATTTTTCCATGACTTATTTCTTCTTAAAAAGTACAGTTTCGACGAGTTTTATCAGCTCGAGTTTCTCAAGAGTGATCACTTTCCGTGAGCCTTTTTCACTTCAGCGCGGATCTCCTCGTAATTTGGTTCAAAGGAGGGATCATCTGCGATCCAGATGTATCTAATAACACCATTGGAGTCCAGGACAAAAACGGCCCGATTTGAATATCCTTTTAGATATCCCTCTTGGCCGTAAAGGACCCCATACTTTTTTGAAACTTTTCCATCAAAATCACTCAACAGGGGGAATGGAAACTTCATGTGTTCAGCCCAGGCCCGGTGAGAAAAGATGCTATTTGTGCTGATCGCAAGAATTCTCGCATTGTATTTGCGAAATTCCTCATACATTTCCTTGAACGCCCGCATCACCACATTGCACATCATCCCCCAATCCGAAACATAAAAAACGATGATGACGGGCCCAGAACCAAGGATACCTCTGAGACTGATTTTCTCACCAAGAGTTGAAGGTAGCTCGAAATCAGGTGCTTCCATTCCGATTTTTAGTAAACTATCAGCCATAGTTCAAGCGCGCTCTATCCTCCTTCCCCTTAAAATCAGTTTCGCCCTTTGTGTTTAGCGTCCGTGATTTACGAATTGTTTTGGCGATGAATTGATATTGAGGATGCTTGCATCTTATTCTCTATCAGCGAAGGGCTAGCAAAGCTGATCATTGGAAGTTCGGTGGTGATTGAAATGAAACTCGATGTAAGGGAAATTTCGAAAGGTGTGTACTGGGTTGGCGTCAAAGATTGGTGGAGGCGACTATTCGATGCCCTTATCCCTTTGCCCTATGGCACCTCATATAACGCCTATCTGGTTATTGGAGATAAGAACAACGCCCTTATCGATACGGTTAACCCAGGTTTTGAAGATCATCTAGCGGCAAAAATTAACAGTATTGCTGACTTCGACTCGATTGGTTATGTCGTTATGAACCATGCTGAGCCTGACCACGCAGGAGGGATACCTTACGTCATGCGATATGCAAAGAAGGCAATGCTCGTCGCAACGGAGAAGGGCGCGAAGGTCGCTCAGGTTTATTACGGTGTGCCATCAGAAAGAATCATGATAGTCAGAGAAGGCGATACGATCGACCTCGGCGGGAAAACTTTAAAGTTCATCGATGCGCCCTGGTTGCACTGGCCCGAGACCATGTTCACTTATCTCATCGAGAACAAGGTTTTATTCCCTTGCGATTTTCTTGGAATGCACACAGCTTTTGGTTTCTGGGACGATGAGGTTGAACAGCTACCCTCTCTAGCGAAGAGATACTTCGGCGAAATCATGATGCCTTTCAGGAAAATGGGGCAAAAAGCGATCGAAAGAATCGAAAAGATGGAAATTGATCTGATCGCTCCGAGTCACGGCCCCGTACACCGGCACCCTCAAAGGATGATTGAATACTATAGGAAATGGACAACTGGGCAAACTGAAAAGAAAGCGCTCGTGATTTACACGACGATGTGGAACTCAACTGCTGCTATGGTGGATACAATGGTGGAGACTCTACAGGCGAACGGTGTTGATGTGAGACTTTACAACATCGCGAATTCTGATGTCGGGAACATTGCAGAGGACCTCGTGGATTCCAGTGCAATCGTACTTGGTGCCCCAACGGTTCTCGGCGGATTGCATCCGATCGCACTCTATATTGCAATGCTGGCTAAGGCGCTAAGGCCACCTGCGAAGTACGCAGCTGTTCTCAGCTCCTATGGATGGGGTGGAGGAGCGGTAAAACAGGCTGCGGAAATCCTCGAACCAACAAAAATCGAGATTGTAGGAGCCATTGAAATCAACGGGCCTCCGACTGCAGCAGACCATGAGAAAATCATACATCTCGCAGAAGATCTCAGTAAAAAAATAATGAGCGGTCAATAGTCGAATAGAAATGTCAAGGTATTGTCAAAAAATTGATTGGGGCACCTCCCCCAGTCTTTTCTTCACCTTGTTTCTCGATATGGATAATAGTCTTTTTCAGGAAATCTCTTGCGGTTTGACGTAGTTCACAAGTGATAGATCAGTTGCAAGATGAAATTCTCCTAGAAAGAAGTTTATTGTCAAAGCCAGTTATTGACCATTAAGTATTCCAGAAAAACTCACAAAAATTAAGCAATTAACGTCCAGTCTCGCACAGGGAATTCAGTCTGTAGCTATTAAAAGACATATTAACAATGGTTTTGGCAATATATTAATACGGCAAAATAGGTGTTATAACATATGGAACGAGAGGATAAGTTACTGGAAGAATTACGACGAATCAGAGAGATTTTGGAACCTAAGCCAGCACCTCCTCCGCCCAAGGGTTTTCGCGCTGAGTTCATCGATTTTCTTTCGAAGTATAAGGTCATAGGACTCGCCGTCGCCTTCATTATGGGCGTTTATCTTGGGGTTCTAGTTCAAGCGCTCGTCAAGGATCTCCTAATGCCTCTCATCGGCCTGGCACTCCCTGGACTAGAGAATCTTTCGACCTTCACAGTCCAGGTTGGCAGCCAATATTTCGGCATCGGGGACTTCTTGGTTGCATTGATCACTTTCATTATCGTGGCGTTGGTGATTTTCCTCATCGTCAAGATGACGGCGAAATGGAAACTCCAGTAATCCCTTTCCTTTTTTTTGTGAAATGATAGCGCGCAGAGCGATCAGATCAATTCAGAACTGGGCGAATAGAATTAAACTTATACACCTCAACTGGTTAACGGAAAAATTCATTAATGGGGCCGCCCGAATTTGAATCGGGGTCTCAGGCTCCCAAAGCCCGAAGGATGGACCAAGCTACCCCACGGCCCCGCTCTTCCTCGGAATAGGGCAATTCGAATTAAATATTTCCTATATCTCGTTTTTTTGAGCGCGTCGCGAAATTTCGGAAAATAGAACAATGCTTCCACAATTGCATAATACAGTTTTCTACTTCTCCGGGAAGAATTTTTATCGCTCGTTCATCGTTGGTGGTATGATGAGAAGGCCCGTGGTATTCCTTGTGGTTCTGATACTCCTCTCATCTTCCTTTTTCTCTGGCTGTTTATTCGAATCATCCGAGGAAGGCTTTACGCATGACGACCTCAGGGCACCTAAAATCCTTTTTATTTCGAATCTGCCAATCTCTCTTCCGTCGCCGCTTTCCGCATCGAAACCGACTTATTCATATACTCTCAGATGGGCAATGAGTAGCGTATATGCCAGCTACGGTGGTGTATTATCCCTGGAAATAGAAAACAAGGGCAATACAGCACTCTTCATTTACGGTTATGGACTTAAATGGATCAACTATACTGTAGAATATTTCAGATCCTCGAGTATATATGTTTATCCAGGAGAAACAAAGCCGCTCGGCGTCCTCGCTTTCCGCGCACCTCCTGATCCACAATATAAGATGTATACTATCATGTTGAAGTTATGTGTCTCAGACTCATCCTTCAATAAATGGCACGACTACGGCACCGTTGACAGCGGTGACAGGTTCGCAGAAATAAAACCCCTTGAAGAACCACGGAATTACTCGGTGCAGAAAAACGTCAAGAATTATTATAATAAAGTGAACTCACTTGTCAACGTTTCTTCTGTTGGAGACGTTGTCGAAGAAATTCGTGCGTCTTATCCTGGGAACTATTCTACTCTTCAGATCGCAGAAGCTTTTGATTGGGTTAGATCGCATATCACTTACAAATCAGATGAAACTGGTGATTACTGGCAGAGTGCCTACGAGACCTTGCAAAGGGGGAGTGGTGATTGCGAGGATCAAGCGATTCTCCTTGCATCGATCATCACAGCCTTAGGCGGTAATGCACGCATCAACATCATCGAAGGACATGCATTTGCGAGTGTTTTTATCGCATCTGATGGATATCAACTTCCCCGTATCCAGCAATCATTACGCACTTTCTATGGGACGAACGTCACTATGCATGTCCTCTCTGATGATCTAGGGCACTGGCTCGTTATAGACACAACTGGATCGATGTATGCGGGGGGCTTGCCGGCGAACGCTTCACCGACATCTAGTACCTCATTCAGTAATTGGACGTTCGCGTTCACTGACTGGTTAATTCAGATTGATGTGACGGGAAAGGCACATTAGCAGGGCTCCGCTATTGAGATAATTCCGATGAATGCGCCAGCATCATCGTTCTACCCGACGCTCTCCAATCATTTCTCTTACGGCTTTTCGCACTGCGTCGGCACTGCTCAATTTCGGTCTCCATCCAAGTCGTTCAATTTTTTGGATAGAAAGAAGCATCTCTTTGACATCACCAACCCAGCCTCTGCCTCCCTTGACTCCCCCTGTCCACAGATAAGCAACATCAGCAAGGCCCAGCTCTTCTACGACAATGTCAGCAATTTGCTTGACGGTAATGCTGTCCTCCGAACCGATGTTGAAGATCTCCACCGATGATCCCGCTTTTTCAGTGCCAAGGATCATCGCATCGATGCACTCTGAAACATGGATGTACGACTTTCTCGTCCCAGGGGGTGAACCAAGGATTTCGAGGTTCTTCGGATCCCTCTCCAACTTTTTCAAGAAGTCGTGAAGAACATTATGCGTGCTTCTCGGGCCCACGACATTTGCAAATCTGAAAATTACAGAACTCATGTCAAAAGTGTGACAGTAAGCGCTTATGAGCGCTTCGCATGCTAGCTTCGAAGCGCCGTAAAGCGATATTGGTAGAAGGGGGCCGTAATTCTCCGGCGTCGGAATGATTTCAGGCTCACCATAAACTGTTGAGGTAGATGGAAAGACGATACTCTTGATGCATTGTTTCCTAGCCGCTTCCAAAACGCGGTATGTGACAAATACATTTTGATCAAGGTGTATGCGTGTGTCGCTGGTGCCGACTCTAACTTCAGGATTTGCTGCAAAATGAAAAATGATTTCGGAACCACAGAAAATCTCGTCCAAATTAAGGGAAAGTAGATCGCCGTTGAGCAACTCGAAATTCCTATTCCCCTCTATCGATGCGAGGAATTCTCGTTTTCCAGCGCTGAAATTATCGATACCGATGACCTCATTCTTGGCATTAACGAGGCGCTCGGTCAGATGGCTGCCGATAAATCCCGCACAACCAGTGACGATGATTCTCCTGTCTTGCAGTTTCATTGTCCTCTCCTGTCTGGGGCGAAAAATCGCTCCTCCAGCGCGCTCACTAACGCGGAAATCGCTTTCCCACGGTGAGAAATACGATTCTTCTCCTCTATGGACATTTCTGCAAATGTCCGCGTTCCGCCCTTTGGGATAAAGATCGGATCAAATCCAAACCCTCCATCCCCTCGCTCTTCTGTGCTGATCACTCCATACGTTCTCTCACTAACAATAATTTCCTTGTCATCAATTATGCAACCAATGCAGCATTGAAAATAGGCTTCACGATCCTCGACACCATTCATCAATTTAAGAATGCCAGAACATCCGAGCGTCTTGAAAACGTAAGAGGAATATACGCCTGGAAACCCTTTCAAATGCCTAATAAAGAGGCCGGAATCATCGAGAATGAAATTCGTCATGCCTTTCATTTTGAGCTCATCGAGGCAGTGATGCACAACCTCTTCAAGTGAATCCGCCTGGATTTCCTCGCAATCAACATCGCTCATTTCAACCTCGATACCGAGCGGAGTAAGTGCAGCGCCGAGTTCTTCGATTTTCCATCGGTTCGATGTGACGATGGAGAGCCTCATCTAAGTATACCGCCCCCTGCTCTCAATCTCCTTCATCCGTTTGATGACGGCGTCAGCATTTTCGAAATGTTCTCTGTAGGAGTCGATCACGATCTGGAATTTGTCAAATATCTCCGAATGCGCTGAGAGAAACGCTTCCTTTAACAGATGAAAATCCACCCCGAGTTCTTCGATCTTGGCATTTTTTTCGCCTAACGAGAAGTCGATGAGCCAGATCTTATCGTCACGGAGGATCATGTTCGATGTCGTAAGATCTCCATGAGCGATCCCATTTCTGTGAAGCATCGCGGTTAATCGACCGATCTCCAAACAAATCCTTTCGAGATCTTTACTATCCGCTTTTGAAAGCGCATCTTTAACCCTTTCGCCCTCAATCTTTTCCATTACCAGTTCTGCTTTATGAAGATCGATATCGTAAATAATTGGCGTTGGGACGCCGAGCTGTCTGGCCTCACGTATAAGTCTTGCCTCGTTTTTCGTGCGCTGGGCCCGCAATTGACGGTCAAGCTCTGGGTGCCTATAATTCTTCGGCACTCTGCTCTTGACGATAACCGTTCGACCCATCCACCTATCTACCCTAATTTCTGCTTCAGCGCCTCTTCTGATAATCTCCACGCATCGAAAAATGCTACACGATTAATAATCTTTTTTTTTCTTCTGCTAAATCTAAAATCTTCGAGATGTTTGGAGCTAAATTCGATTTGAACTGCTCTAAGTTGCAATATTCAGTTCACTGATGTTCTTGAAACCGTTCAGATCCAATCAGAGTCGCCAAAAACGAAGTGCACCTTTTTTCTTCTTTCCTCGACGATTCCTTGCATTATTCTCTTATCACTCCGGTCCTTGTAGAGAATGATCATCGATTGATCATTTTGTTTTCTCGGTCGCAGGAAGCCAATTTTCCTCAAGGACGAGGTGTAGGGGTGCCTACTCGGAAGCCAACAATAAACACTAACCGCTCCTTTTTCAAGAAGACGTTCAATCGCTTCGGCTAGAAGAATGGTGGCGGCGTAATTAGAACCAGGCCTCACAAGGATATCAACAATCTCGCCATATTTCACGGGCTTATTCCCTATGAATTTGAATACAATATAGCCGATTACCGTTCCATTCTCGTACGCGAGGAGTATGTTAAATTCCCCCGCGTCCTTGTCAGCGTATCTCCAATTGAGATATTCTTGATCTTTGAAAACAGCGAGATCAAATTGGATCAATGCGGATGACACCAAATCATCGATGTTTTCGTCAAACCTGTTTCCCGGTATGATTTTAAGATCGTCGGCCCCAAGGATTCCATTCAATGTAATGAATCTTCTGAGGCGGATGTATTGCTCGTACATGAGTTTCTTTGATTTCTCTAAAAAACCACCCTTGAAGAACAAGGAGGGTCTTGTAATGAGTTCATACCGGACCATGTCGACGCCGATTTCTTTGTGCCCGCTCTTCTTCGCAAAATCAGCATGAAAACGATCGCTCGTAAATGCGAGATCGATCTGGACATTCTTTTTTTCCCTTTGTTCGTTTCTACATTTTATTGCGAGCATAGCAGCATTCTTGTGACGATATTCGGGGTGGGTAAGGACATCAACGCCTTGCGATCCCAATACAACCTCACCTCTCACCCAAATGAATATAGGGACTGCAGCTGCGTGGGAAATGACCTCGCCTTTTTCTTCGACTACACAGATAATGCCAGAGCCTGCTGGATTCCGAAGGAATTTCCAGTCCCAATACTTCGAAGGCTCGATATCTATTTCCGCGGAAGGCCATATACTATTGCTGCACAGTAATCTAATGACTCCCTCTTTATCTTCGATACGAAAAGGTCTAGCGATCATCATTTTTCACTGCATTATTCTGAATTGATTTGTGATGTGTTGTAATTCTAGTTTAACGATAATTAATCTTATGCCTACTTTTGATATTGATTGAGAAAGAACATTTATTCGTAGTGAAAGGGGTTCTGGAATCATTTTCTTTTAAAGCGATAGGAGAGCTTTTCCAGTCAACATTGAAAGGTCTTACTGGACTCAATCAGAATTGATATTTTTTGCCGTAAAGAAGTCATGGATCATACTTATCGGGTCTTCAAAGGTCTTGATCTGAAAATCATTGGGAAAAACACCCTTGATGGTAGGATCAGAGTATCTTTCATCGAGCAATGCGATTACAGCGCGATCGCTTTCACTCCTAATGGCACGTCCTGCCGCTTGTAGAACCTTAGAAATTGCGGGATAAATATCGAAGTAGAGTTCCGCCATCCTTTCCCCTATCTTATCTTTAAATCGATCTTTTATTGCAATATTCTCGATTGATGGAGGGTTCATCGGAAAACCTGCGATGATCACACAGGATATGATATTGTTCTTGAAATCAACACCCTCTGAAAATGACCCACCAATCGGCGCGAGTACCAAGCAGTGTTGATTGCGCGTTAATTCCGTGATTATCGCTTCCTTCTCACTCTTCCTGCACCCCCTCTTTTCTATCAAAACGCTTCTTGCAAACTTCATTGGATCCAATTTCGATCTAACTGCGTCCAGGAAATCGTAAGAGGTGAAGAAACAGAGCACGTTGCCCCGGACGACAGCAGAAATGTCTGTGATGATCTTCGCCATAGTTGAATAGGTGGTTTCCGAACGCGTCCTGTACCTTGACGAAACCTGGGGTACGGCTAGAATTAACCGATTTTCAACAGGAAATGGCGATGGATATCGCCGGCACGCGCATCTCCCTTTCACACCGAGAAGATCGGCAAACATTTCTGGGGGGTGAAGCGTGCCGCTCATCACGATCACACAACGTGTTGCGTCAAATACGGGTTTAGATATCAGGGCCGGATCGATCAAGTGCACGACGATTGATTTCGAGCTCCTGTCGACATACCTAACACTTGACTCACCGAACCGGTGCCACATTGAAAGAAAAGTGATGATCTCACGATGTTTCATCAAATCTAATGGCTCGAGGTGTTTTGAGAATTCACGCGCAAGCCCCTCAGTATCTATGCAGGCATTGGCGATGAGCATGTCATCCAGCTCTCTCGTGCTAAGTAGTTCATCACCTTGGTGTGTTGATAATATCTTGAGAAAAGCGCTCCTGATGGCACCAATATCTTCGCGAAATTTCTTAAACGATTTTGAATTCACCGCCCGTTGGATCGAATGCAAAGTTAGAATTCCAGTGTGATTCTCGATGATTCTTCTCGGTAGGTTGTGGCCTTCATCGACAATAATGACCGTTTCGGAAATCTTTTTTTTGAACCTATCGAGGATCGGCCGTGTATTGAACGCGAAGAAGTGATTGTAGTCGCAGACGACGAGATCTGATCGGGGCATTGCGCACATCGCTGCGAAATACGGGCAAACACCCTCCTTGAGGCAGACTCTCATCAGCTCCTGTACATGCAAGGGCTGCGCAAGTATCCTTTCAATCATTTCATTTGTGATCTCTCTCGAGAAAAAACAGGCGTTGTCGTTTATGCACTGGATACGTCTTTCTCTCGTTGCAAGGCACATATCTTCTTGAGCGATGATATCTATCGCCCTGATCTCTTCCTTTTCGTGGATTCGCTTGGCCGTCTCGACTGCAACGGCGTGTTGGGATTGTCTCGCAGTCAGGAAGAAAAGAATCCCTTCGTTCTGTAAGACGTATTCCAGCGCTGCTGCCATACTCACTGCTGTTTTACCGAGTCCCGTGGGGGCGTGTGCAAAAAGATGAATCCCGTGCTTGACACATTCCCTAGCATGTTTAAGAAACAAGTCCTGACCCTTTCTTGCATCCGGGAAAGGAAAAAGATCCTTCGGGACATTCCTACGGCAGTCAATAGATGATATTCCCATTACTGCCTCAGTCTCGTCTCGTCCAACGAAGAAGTTTCTGTTAAGAGTATACTAATTCTGTTTCTCAACGATTTAAAACATTATTAAAAAAGATGATAAGACCGGCATGAAATCTCCTGATGATATCTGTGGAGAACGATGATATAATACGATTATCGTCGCGACGTGCGGCAACAATTGCGTTGACCCTTTTTCTTGCAACACTCGTCGGCTACATTGCCAGGGCAAATGTTTCTGTCGCACTTCCATTCGTGGCCGATGAATATGGATGGGGGTCTGAGCAGCTCGGTGAACTGGGTGGGGTTTTACTTGGCATCTTTCTTGTCGGATACGGAATCTCAAATATCTTTATCAGCCCGCTTATCGATTATTTCGGGCCCAAAAAAAGTCTCATTTTTGCTGTCCTGGCATGGTCGGCCCTAACCGTTCTCACGGGCTTTTTTGGCACCTTCGTTATGATCTTCATTTTGGCAAGATTCTTTCTTGGTCTTTCACAAGGTCCGCTCTTTCCCAGTGCAAGTAAGGTCGTCGGCACATGGTTCCCACCCTCGGGTCGGGCACGAGTCAATGCGTTATACCTTAGTTCAGGATTTTTATCGAATCTCCTCGTGCCGCTTCTGCTTCTCCCGCTGATCGTTGCAACAAGCTGGCAGTTCATGTTCTATGCAGTTGGAGCGGCTGGCTTCATTCTCTTGATTCCTCTCTGGAGGTGTCTGTGCGATCATCCGCATGAAGCACGATCTCGGCCGGAATCGCGTATATCCATGCGTTCCCTTATCGAGCTGACAAGACAGAACTTGAGTGAATCGGTAAGAATCAAAGGTCTTTTCATCATCACTTTTTCGTTTCTATCCATTAATTTGGCGTGGTGGGGGCTCTCTCTCTGGCTACCCACTTATTTCCTCGTTGCCAAGGGATTTTCTGTTGAGGAGTTAGTTTGGGGAGCTTCACTTCCGTATATTGGCGGGCTCTGTGGCATGTATACTGGATCGTGGATAAGCGATCGGACAGGGAGGCGTGTCGAGACGGCGTTCATCTTCGCTGTAATCGACGCGATTTTTCTTCTCCTACTAATCGTAGTATTTCCTCATGACCATGTCGTTCTTGTCGCTAGCGCTATTTTCTTCTTCCTTGGCGTGATGGCGCCTACATCGTTCACGCTATTGCAAAGTATTACTCCGGCGCGACTGATTGGGAGCGCAACAGGGATTATGAATGGTATAGCAAACGGTGGGGCGGTGTTCGGACCCGTTCTCCTCGGCATGGCAGTCGCATTCACTTCTTCCTATGACATCGGTCTCATTATCATGGCGATTTTCCAGGTCATTGGTGCCCTTCTCCTCGTCTTGTTCCTCAGAAAGACTCGTGAAAAATCAATATAATTGATTTGGGGAAGTACCAATTGAATGACGATACATAATGGATCGTTAGACATCTAAATCATTTAGATTTCAGTTTCTAAATGCAACAGATTTCTATATTGTTCTCTCGTGGGCCTCTAAACTCTGAACACTGGCGTTCGATCCGATGCTCTGGATGAGATTCTGCAAGAGGTACAATGATTCTATCGGCCGTGACTGTTGCACGCTCATGAAACCAACAACAAAGATTATTGTTTTCAACTACCTTTTCTGATTGTGGATAGGATCCCGTTCGGTTGCGCTACGCTGGACTCAATGCTCGATGGTGGTATCGAGACTGGCTGTCTGACTCTCATCTACGGAGAGGCTGGCACCGGCAAAACCAGCCTTTGCCTTCTCCTTTCATGCAATATCGTCAAGCATGGGAGGAAAGTCGCTTACATCGATACGGAAGGTGTCTCTCTGGATAGATTGCGCCAAATCGCTGGTGGCGATTTCGATGTAATTGTGAAGAACATCTTGTTCAGCGAGGTTCATAGCTTCGATGAGCAAGAGAAGATGGTCGACAGGGCAGTCAAGATGGCAGAGGGCAATCCCGACATCGGCCTGATCGTACTTGATTCCGCGACGATGTATTACCGCCTGACGAGCAGGCAGGAAGAAAGGTCAGAAAGGAGATCGATTGCGAATCAGACGGTCAAGTTGCTCAGCGTCGCAAGGAAAATGAACATTCCGATATTGCTGACATCTCAGGTTTACACGGACGTTGAGAAGGGCACATACGAAGCGCTAGGTGGCCATGCACTCCATCACAATGCAAAAGTGATTATACGCCTGGAGAAGTTGTCGCCGGGGCGAAGAAGAGCAATTCTCGTTAAGCACCGACATCTTCCTGAAAATCGGATCGCAGAATTCGTGCTCACAGACCGGGGAATCTCGTGCTAGGTCTTTGTCTTTCTTGATGACACTCATTTTTTTCTTCCGACGGCGAAATCGACGAGTGCCGATAGCATCTCCTTTTCTTTGCTGTCATCGAGACATTCGAGATTCATTTTCGCCTTTTTTACAAAAGAAAGGGCAGTCTCCTTCGCGTAATCAATACTGCCAAGATCGCGAAGCACATCGAGAACCTCATGTATCCTCTCCTCGTTCGCCTTTTCGTTGCCTAGCGTGGATACAAGGAGCTCTTTTCTCGTCTTGTCCTTTCTGTCGTCGAGTTCCTTCAATGCATGAAGAACGATAAGTGTACGCTTACCGTTCCGGATGTCTGACCCGACAGGCTTTCCGAGTTGTTCTTCTTCTCCCGTGATCCCGAGGACATCATCCCAGATCTGGAAGGCAATGCCGAGCATCCTCCCATATTCTCTCATTTCTCTTATCTGGTTTTCTGACCCCCCCGCAATAATCGCGCCCCCCTCTGCTGCGCAAGCAAACAGAACCGCGGTTTTTTTCTCAACCATCTCCAAGTATTCCTGCGGTGTCACATCGTTCCGCGTCTCGAAGTCGAAGTCCATCTGCTGCCCTTCGGCAATCAACCAAACTGTTCTAGAAGTAATTGCGTATAATCGATTCAATCGTTCTGGCGTCGTTTTGGTCTTGCCGATTACCTCGAATCCACGCGCGAACATCGCGTCTCCCGCGATAATCGCTGTCGGAATGTCGAAAAGAACGTGGACTGATGGTCTCCCCCTTCTCATAGGGTCTTGGTCAATAATGTCATCGTGGATCAGCGTAAAATTATGAATGATTTCAAGGGCGCATCCGAATGGAATGGAGCCTTCACCATCATGGCCAACAGCCTCAGCGACGAGGTATGCTACCAGTGGCCTTAATCTCTTTCCCCCAGCCTCAGGATAATGGCGTACGGCTTTCATCAATTTCTCCGGTTTCCCTTCCTCAAGGTATGACATCAAACTCCTGTCCACTCGTTCGATGATCCCTCTCATTTCTGAAAGAATGCTCATATCCTCCTCCTCCAGCACTGTTCAAGCCAATCCTTTGTCAATCCTGTGAGCACAAACTCCTTTTTTTGAAAATCTGAAACTCTAGCACAGCCTGTCAGGAACATCGCGGTTCTGAATTCCAGTTGCATGATCTTCAATTTCTTGACGACAGCTTCTGCCGAGTCCATCGCAGCGGTAAGAATCGATCTCGCAACGCCAGCGCATTGAGCACCTAGAATGATACCCTTAGCGATATGGAGGCCATTCATAACCCCCCCACTTGCGATCAAGGGAAGTCCGACGTTTGCTAGTATGACGGAGGCAGGCGCGGGGATCCCCCAGTCTCGGTAAGTCTCTCCCAATGCTACACCCCTTTCATCGCCGATTTTCTCTGATCTGAACTTTTCGACGGCGGAGAAACTCGTCCCTCCAGCACCAGAGACATCAATCCCTCTAATCCCGGTCCCCTTTAGTCTCTCGGCTACTTCCCTCGAAATTCCGGCGCCCGTCTCTTTTACCATTACTGGGAACTCCTTGGCGACCGCTCTAAGCGCTTCCAAGCATCCCCTTGCCCGTGTGTCCCCTTCAGGCTGTACAACTTCTTGCAAGAAATTGAGGTGGACGCTGAGGAGGTCGGCATCGATCATCTGAAAAGCCTTCTCGATGGAAGATAGATCGAAAGCCCTCTTGTTCCGTTGCTTTACCAATTGTGGTGCCCCTATGTTCCCGATTTTTAACGGTATATCGAACTCTTTGATTACAGAATAGCTACTCTCGTCACCGTTCTCGAGCGCCGCACGTTGGCTTCCAACCCCCATTCCGATTTGCATTTCTTCGCAGGCCTTCGCAATGTTCCTATTGATCTCAGCCGCTTTTCCATATCCTCCTGTGATTGCGGTAACGATGAGAGGAAATGAGAGTTTGCGGCCGAATAGCGTTGTTGAAGTATCAATTTCCTCGAAGTCGACTTCTGGCAGAGCGTTGTGTACGAGTTTCACATCGTCCCAATAGTTATAGTGAAAACTGACATCCTTTTCAATCGAGACCTCGACATGGTCAGCCTTCCTTTTCTCGATACGCCTCATAGACTCATTCACCAACGACTCTTGTTCCTTTTACGGTGTCTCCCTTGAGTGCTGCTTTGAGCCTTCCAGGGACATTACCGTTAATTACGAGACATTCGCAGTTCCTCGACGCGATACGTACCATTCGCTCAATTTTCCCAAACATGCCTCCAGTCACATCTACATACTTAGAACTCTTTGGTATGCGCTCTAGAATCGATCGATCGATTTCTTCGATCAATCTAGCATCGGGATTTGATGCTGGATCGGATGAGAAAATGCCATCGACGTCCGTGCAAAATATCGCCCTTTCCGGTTTGAAATGGCTCGCAAGTTTTTCCATGAGCTGGTCGCCAGAACAAATCCCGAACTTCTGTCTCTTGTCGAGGCAGACGTCGCCAAATGTCACGGGCATCGTATCTAGTTCGATAAATCGTTCGAACAGGTCGTAATCAAGATAGGCGATCTCGCCAGAGTTCAATCTTGTTGATGTACTCGGAGGTATGGAGACAGCAGCAATGCCTTTCTCCTCGAGAATTTTCATGACATTCAGGTTGAGTTCCCTCACATCGACCATTACTTTTGCAAGACCGGGTATCTGGTTGTTTGAGATAAAACCCTTTTGCAGGCTGTATTCATTGGCAAGTAGGTGTCCGAAGGATCCGGCTCCATGAACAAGAATGATCTTCTTTCTCGCGCTTTTTATTTCATCGACCAATCTTTCGACGTTTTCTTTGCGAAAACTCCTCAGTTGACTCTTTTCCGTGATGACACTACCGCCTAATTTCACGAGGATCATTCAACCAGCAAAAGCATCAGAAGGTGTATATAAAAAGGTTCTCAGAGACTGATAGTCGAATTGTTGTCGTTATAAATTTGACGAAGCTCCAGAACATGGAGGGGGTCCATGTGTTTCTCAAAAGACTGAGTCGTATCTGCGAAATCATTCTCCTAATGGCGTCTCCCTTAATGACGGGGAATCGCAAATGTCTTCTAGAACGCCAAGACTAAAGTTTCGTCCCGCATCGTCTACAGAATTTATCGGAAGGATCGACTTCGGCGGAGCAGGAGGGGCATTTAGGAATCCTATTGATTTTTGCTCCGCACTTACCACAGAAATTATCCTCAGATCTGACCAATGCTCCGCATTGTAAACATTTCTCCGCCTCGTCAGATCGTTCCTTCAATTCCTCCTCATCTTTCTTTTCCGCCGATGCAGGTCGATCGACGGTCTGTCCATCCGCGCACCTCTTCGCTTTATACGCGTATTTGAGCGCTTCCGTGTACTCGGTACTTGCAAAACATTTCTGAGCACTTTCCAAATAGGCCCTCGCAGCCGTTGTGTCCAAACCTCTTTGGCTCGCTGTCTCGATACCTATCCGTGCACTCTCGATCATAAATTTTGACTCGATGTAGTTCACAGGGAGTTTCTTGACTTCTTGGAATGGAACAACTGGCTCCTCCTGCGGTGCAGGTGTTGAAGCGATCTCCTCGAAAACCTCAAAATCCTTTGATTTTGCATGTCTGAGCGCCTCCTTGGCTTGGTCAGTCAGTTCCTTACAAGTTAAATAATCTCTCCTCTGATAGGCTCTTTCCGCTTCGAAAATCAATCGATCTGCATCTGTTGTATCTTTGTTCTTCTCTTTCAGGGCCTTTGAAACAGCGCTGGTAGTAATCAATGCGTTGTACGCTTCATCTCGTATTAACACCGTCTCGATCTTGTCTTTCCTTTTCGACCTCATATATCTCAGCTCAAAGAAGACGACGATCGCAAATACCGTCACGCCGACGGCAATGACCATTACATCCCACGAAATAGCCATCAGCGGCACCGACTCTAGGTTCCTATTACGATCATTGATGCTTAAATCTTTTATTGCTCAAATTAACCTTCGAATGAGTCTGCTTATGCAGAAATGTTGATGGGGTCATTGTTGCCTTGTGTTGATCGTGAAAAATTGTGCGAATGGCTGACAGCGATCCCTGCTTCCCGTGGGCTCGCGCACCACAGTACAACAGGGAACGTGGGCGGGCTTAACTGCCGGGTTCGGATGAGACCGGGTGTATCCCCGCCGCTATGGCCGTCATACCATTCGCGTTGTGTCGCTTAAACAGGAAGCATCTATAAATAATTTGTTGATTGAAACGACCAGGCGTCTCAATTGAAACTAAAGATGAAACATAAGATGCCCGGGAGACTCAATCTGACATTTTCATAACAACTTCATCACCTTCGCAAATCGCGACAGCACATTTTTCGAGAAACGCCATTTCCCTCGCTGAGAAAGCACGGGGATCTACCAAGAAAACCATAATGCCTCTGTTTATCGCAGCCGCTTCGTACGCATGATTGATGAACTTCAATACCTTAGTGAAGTCATTTTGTGCTATGAGGTACTCGAGTCCTTCAAGAAAAACGATCGATTTTATATTAGCTGAAAGAAATCGAACGACGGTCTCTGTCAGGATTCCCATGTTCTGCGGGTTAATATTCCGTGGCCCTACCGTTTGTGAAATCCAAATAGTTTGTTCCTGCGGAATTCCGTATTCCTCTCCTAATTGATCGGGATGCATCCTTGTAATACAGAGGATCTTGCTGCCCTGATTTCTAGCGCTATTGCAAAGATTGAATAGTCTGCCTGGATCCCTTCCATGCAACAAGTAAAGGTTTCCTCGCTTCAGATTTACTTTCATCATCAGCGTCACTTTAATTCTCTTATCTCAACCCATTCCCTACATGTTAATTAATATTGTAGTCGATAATTGTTTTGGGTTGAACCATCTCACGTAACATGCATAGCAGATGCGACTATGGCTTTAGATAATGACAAATCCTTCTTGTTGGCGCTTATTGTAAATTCTACTGGACCATCTGAAAGATGCTCACGGCAATTACAGTGCCGGCAAGCATTGAAATGACATTGGTACCGAGCTTTGAGACAAATCCACGGTTCTCGAGCGTAGCGCCGATGAAGCTATCGATCATACATCCAGATACGCCAGCAAAGATGGGTATAACCACCATTACATCAATCGACATACCTGGCACAATCGCCAACCAGCCGATTATTGATGCGAAGGTTGCTGCGATGACAGCCCAGATTGTCCCTGCTAGGGATATCCCTCCATTTGTGCCAGGTGCCACTCGATTGAAATTCGTTATTAGATAGGTTCGAGGGCTCAATACACCCAGCTCGCTTGCGGTAGTATCGGCCGCTGCGACACTGATCGCGGAAAGGTAAGCGATCTGAGCTATCAGTTCGTTTTGCAAATCCAGGGAGTACGAGACCAAAGCGATAACCAATGGAACAAACCCATTGGCGAGCACATTACGGTATGTTCTCTCCCCTCTCTTGCCTTCCTGTAATCCTCCTGCCATTTTGAGCTGTATTTTATATCGGGTGACAAGAAATCCGAGGAGTACGAAGACGATGAGGATGAGTAACCAACTGATCGATCCGAACCAGCCAATAGTGAGTCCCACAGCGATTGACGCTATGCTACCGCTTGCGCTGAGCAATTTGAATTTATAGGCTAGGACCGCTAAGAGGCCGCAGAGCACCACCAACAGGACGAGGGTTTCGGCTGGAGACACGGCGATAAATACATCGAGGTAGTTATGAAATTATGGCTCAGAATTAGGAGTCTGTGTAAACAATCTTGTTTTAGATAATACTTCATAAGTCACTCAATTGAGTGGGCGATCGATAAGTTTCCCTTTCGATGGACATATGTGGCTTACTTCACAACCCGTCTTCATTTGAATCGTTTGGTCCTTTTATATTCTGATCTCCACTTTCATTCTTGATACTTGGGGTTCCCTCTCCCTGGCCAATTTTTTTTGCCAGATCTTCAAGTTCAGATATATCGGCGTAGTCTAACTCGGCCCCACATGAGGGGCACTGACTATTCTTTGGTGAAATCTTTTCACCGCATATCGGGCATTCGACCGTCAGAGCTCTTTCAATACTAAGGCGTTTTCTGATCGACTTGAAAAATTCGACTGGGATCTTCCATTCTCTTGCAAAAAGGAGATGGGCTTTATCCCGTACACCTCTCACCTTTTCAAGATCCCCGTCCCATTGTGCAAAGATGCTGCCGTAATCCCGATGGATCTCGTTCAGAATTTTTGGCATCTTTTGTGCGATCTTTGAGTCATACTTTCCGTGGAGAACAGCGACCAGGTAAATCTTCTCTCCCTTCTCAACAAGGATTTTCTTTTCGCCAAAGTCAAGCCGTTTGAGTGCTGTTGTGTCCTCGTCCTTGAATGCGGTTTTTACAAAGTCCTGGATCGCGACGAGCATACTGCTGAGAACATCATTATCCATTCCAGGTTTCAACCGGCGTGTATCGTGGGCGATAAGGCATCCATTTTCGTAGATCACAAAGACTTCATCAACAGCTGTCGAGAACTGCCTTACGTATACGTACAAACCGCCAAGTACAAGCCCAGCGATGCTCAAGCCCAAGATCCAAAAAGAGGGTTGGATCGCTTTCTCGGTGACAAGGACTTCAAGCTTCCCCGTTGTGAACTTATTCCCACTGACATCGACTGCTTCAATCCAATAAACAATAATCCCTGTCTTGTTTAAACTCTTGATCTGACCCACCCAGATGTTGCTCGACCCTTCGCTTTTGAGCATCGGCGTTGAGAAGGTCTCATTGTTAACTTCGTAAAACAAGGTCACATTTCTCAGAGCGATATTGTCTTCAACGCTCGCGGTTACCGTGATCGCTTTTCCCACGATAGCCTCTCCAACCATGATGTTCCCTATGCTTGGCGGGCTTCTGTCAACGGTTACCCACGCGCTCGTCTCATCCACTGCGCCGTTATCGTCCCTCACTCTCAGCGAGACACTATAGTTGCCATCACTCTCGAACATGTGAAGGACAACCGGGTTACGGCTCCAATTTGACCATCCTCTGCCATCATCAAAGTTCCATTGGTATTCCAAAGTAGTGAGATCGCTCATAGTGTCCTCTGACAGGCTTGCATCAAATCGAATTTCCCCGCTTTGCACGAGCCTATAGGAAAACTTGGCCTCAGGTTTTACGTTGTAAACAGTTATGATGATGCTTTCCTCAACGAAAGAATCAGAATCCCATACTCTGACCGCGACTAAGTATGTACCCTGCTTAGGGTAGGAGTGAACTGTCTTGTTTACTTGCGTGATTTCAGAAATATCAAAGGTGCCAGAAAAATTGTAGTCCCAGAAGTATCCTAAATTCTTTGGGCTCTCCCATCCAAGTCCTATTTCAACTTCTATACTTATCTCCGCATCCTCGATAATCTGGCCACCATTTGATCGTGCGCTCATCTTGAGTATAACGGGGGATGTATCTTTGACAGAGAGCTGTCTCTCAAAAGAGGCAACCGACCCATCCCCGTCGACGACAGTAAGTCTCACATTAAATGTGCCATTGTCAGCGTAATAGTGGCTTGGATTTCTCTCGCTAGAATGTGTCCCATCACCAAAGTCCCATGACCAGGACACAATTCCGTCATACGCTGTTGAGTTATCTTCAAACATTACTGGCTGACCTTCTTTTGGATCCAGCGGATTGAAGGAGAATAGAACCGTAGGAACGGAATCACGCACTTGAACGACCAGCGAAGAGGAATTAGTACTCCCGTCTTCGTCCCAAACCCTGAGGACTACGGTGAAGGTTCCATTCTGAGAATAGATGTGCTCAGGGTTCTTCTCATTACTGGTACCACCGTCTCCAAACTCCCAGTTCCAAGCGACAATGGTATCTGGATACGAGAAAGAGTTATCGATGAAAGAGACTTTTGAATTCTCGATCGGAGAAGCAGGTGATACAATAAAAGAAACGGAGGGAATGTTGTCACGCACACGAATTTCAATGGAAGTTGAACTCACTGACTCATCGGAATCCGTGACGGTCAAATTGACACGATAGGTGCCGTCTTTCATATAAGTATGTGTGACTGAACTGCTATTCCCGTCGACGATAGTTCCATCGCCAAATTCCCACCGACGAGAAATGATGGGGTCAGGATATGATCTCGAGGTATCAACGAACTCAACCGCTGAACCTTCGTTGACCTCACTGGGGTTGATATTAAAAGAGGCGGTTGGAGATAGATCCTCGATGATTACTGTAATATTGCTGTAGTTCGAAAGTCCCCCTCTGTCAATGACCCTCAATGAAACATTATAATTCCCATCAGCCATAAAAATATGAAAAGCTGTATCGCCATAATATATATGGCCATCACCAAAAAACCATGTGTAGTTGAGGGAAGCCCTGTCCGAATAAGAATCGGAAGAGTTGCGGCCATCGAAGAAAACTCCTGTGCCCTCTTGGAGTGGAGGACTGCTCGCGCAAAGGGCGAGGGCGCGGGGCGGGAGATTATTCTGGTAATTGATTGAAATTGCAGCAGAGAGTGGTGATGAAATCAGTAAGTCGTGTCTCAGATCACCATTCACATCTGCAACCAATAGATTTCCAAAACCACCGCCACACGAAAAAGACTGGATGTGTTTAAATGCGGAACCGTCGAACTCAATACTAGAGATTAACCCGATGCGGTTAGACATGACTGCAATTTCATCAAACCCATCATCGTCCAGATCACCGATGGATCCAGTCCAAATTCCGTTCTGCAAAAACGTCGAAAACTTTGAACCTGAACCATCTGAGAATCCATTTGGCAAGCCAGTCTTCTGAATATAAACCACTAATAACCCGTTATTCAATGGCACGACAAGATCTACCAGAGAATCGCTATTGATTTTCCCAGAGTTCAGGGAGACTGCAACCGACGAGGCATCTGGAACGAATTCCGCTCGTTGAAGGATCGAAAAAGAATGGGAAGGATAATGCTGGAAATAAATCTCTAGCTTACGGGCGCTGGAATTGAAGGCTGCGATGTCTATCATCGCAGGCCATCTCATCGTGGTCTCATACCCCGCATTAAAATTACCAGTTGTGAGATGAGTGTAACTACTCCCCGGCGCTAAGATTGTGGAAGAATGGAATTCGTCGAAATATGAAGGAGCTCCTATGTTGAAAAATATCTGGATCCCAAAGTCGCATGCGATGACCACATCAGGTCTCCCGTCGCCATTTATGTCGTTGATCGATATACCTCTTGGGCTGTCAAGTGATTCATTTATCTGTAGTGATAATGAAACTGCTTGGTTTTGAAAAAAGGCGTCTCCACCAAAATAGAATGTAATATTGTTGCTCCCTGAGTTCGAAACAACGATATCTGGGACTGTGTCGTTAGTCAGATCCGCAGTCTTAGCTTCAAACGGTGATATTCCAGTTACTTTCGATCCTGTTTCATGTTGGCTAATTTTATGGAATTTCAAAGTGTTGTTCGTGCATATAGCACCAATTTCCACGATCCCGTCTTTATCAAAATCTCCTTGGACGATCGATGTCGGCAGGCTCCCTCCATCGAGAAAAATATTTTCATTCGCATTACTAAGGAAGCCAGATTTAAGTCTATAATAGATGGTAATCGATCCATTCAAAGAAGTAGCATCTGCTGAAATGATCAAATCATCGAGGCTGTCGTTATTAATGTCCGCAGAAATTGCTTTCAGAGGAAATGCATTTGATGGAAAAGTGAAATTCGGCTCGCCATATGGCAAGGCTAGTTTTGTTAGAAAAATCTCTACGAGGCAAGAATCTCTTGAGACAGAGATCAAATCGTGAATTGAATCATCGTTTGCATCCAGCATTGTGGTTGTTATTGGATCATCAAGATTTTCTTTTGTAATGTATTCGATCAATTGCCGGATTGCGCTGTCATACTTGAAAATGGTAATCTTATTATCTCTTTCTGAAAGCACAACAAGCTCTTCTGGCCCAAGCATATCGACTTGTATAAAATGCATTTCGATCGGATTTCTCAGAGAACTTGAGTCTATGATCTGAATTTGGGTCCAAGTGGGAATACCGCTGACTATACCTCCTTTATAAATTGCTATTCTGCTAAAATCAGTATCTCCAATCGCCAGATCTGGGTGTCCGTCTTGATCTAAATCCGCTGTTTCAATGAGAGTAGCCCTGAAAAGACCAGCTGGAATATCCAACCTCACATAATTTTCCGGAAAGAAGCCAGTCTTCTTCAAATGAACGGTGAAGGTGCAATTTGGGCTTATGGAAGAATTGTAACTTACATATGCAAAATCATTGAATCCGTCCCCATCGAAATCATTTATGACGACACCATATGGATCTGGCCTTGCGTCCTTGTAGCTAATGCTATAGTCAAATCTTTGATAAAGCAAGTATGCCCGTCGAATTGTTGCCGAGGTCACTATAATGTCATCGGTACCGTCACCGTCGAGGTCGCCGATTGCCATTCCGGTGATTGTGGAACCGAGATTGATTGTCCTGCTGGGCTCAATGGCAAAGGTCCCATCTGTCCTTTGAAAGAATAACTCGATCGTTTTATTAACTCCACTCCCGACCGCGATGTCCTTACGACTATCATTATTAAAATCACCAACTCGAATAAATGCCGGGTCATTTTTCGTTCGAAGTACTGTTGTGAACAAATCGAAATTCCCGGCAGGACCATTTTCACCCTCTAAAAGAAAATGCTGTGCTTGGGAGATAATACTCTGATGTTGACCAATTTCAGGTCTCTCAGAAACCAGTGGAACTGTGATCATCAGCAGGACAGATAAGAGCACAGCTCCACAAAACTTATTCATCTGACCCCCTTGCTTTTTGTGTTATAATTGCTCCTTATATTATATATATTTCTTTTGTATCAAAAAGCTGGTTTTGTGAACATCGATTTCGTCATCGCTGCATGACAGAGGTTCATAGAAATAATGAATTTTAGTGATTAACGTAATGAATCGGTCAAAAATCCCAATGGTCTAGAACTTTTCTTGTAAACAATTCAAAAGAATTTTATGAGTATCAGCGATCGTAATTTTTCCTGGTGGGGAATTTCGAAATAATGATTATCCCTCTGTTGCAGAAGGGATCGATCCCAAAGTTCTTAGATTGAAGTTCGGACATGGGGGAAAGCGGCATATTCTTGTTCTCGTAGATAAAAGAATGTGAATGATGTCTGGAAAATTTTGAGGACTCCAGACAAGATGTCACCATCAATTTAGTCTAGCCAGGACTTAATGATCGGCTCACGTAAGCGCGAGGAAAAAAAAACAAAAAACTCGAAACTTCAATCCTGTGGGTTCTTAATATCAATATCTAAGACCAACAGTTTCCATACAAAATCGTTACAACGGTAGACTGATAAGGATAATTGGATTCGCGACGGGTCCTGTGGGGAAATAAAGGTTATGCATGAAGCGATGTTCTTGAATTCTTTGAAGTCGAAAGATAGTCGTAACTGACCACTTGGTTGATAAAGATCGGAAGTTCTGGACGACCTTGAGCGAATATTAAATAGACAGGATAAATGAATAACTGTCTGTGCGTACATCACTCCGCATGGGATCGATCAAGGGAATTCCCATTTACTTTCACTTCACTTTTCTCATCATTATCCCGATCTTTGCGGCATTTTTTGCATTTACTGGCGTGAAAATTGACGGCATTATTTTTGGCTTTTCATTTCTTGACGTCTCCCTTCCCGCGAAGCTGGTGCTCGGTGCTATTTGTGCGATCACTTTCTTCCTCACCATTCTCCTCCATGAGATTGGTCACTCCTTCATCGCGCTGAGGCACGGGTATCGCATCAAGAGCATCACTCTTTTCTTGTTTGGTGGTGTGGCGCACCTCGAGGAGACGCCGCGTGATCCAAGAGTTGAGGGCACCATGGCATTTGCTGGTCCCGCGACGAGTTTTGCAATTGGATTTGTTCTCATCGCAATTGCGTTACTTCTCAACGATCTTCCGCGAGGAAACGTGCCTATTCAAGCTTTAAGAATCATGTGCGGCACGATTGGCTTCTATAATCTGTTGCTCGGAGGATTCAATCTCATCCCTGCTTTTCCGATGGACGGAGGAAGGATTCTGAGGTCGATACTCGCGTCCCAAGTCGGGATGTTAAGGGCAACGGATATGGCAGTGAAGATTGGCAAAGGAATCGCCGTCGCAATGATAGTGATCGGGATCGTCTTCTTTGATATTTTCATCGTGCTCGTCGCTCTCTTTATTTACACGGGCGCGTCGGAAGAAGCACAGATGACGAAACTCATGCTCGCCCTCGAGGGCGTGAAGGTTCACACGATCATGAATCCAAATGTTTACTGGCTTGAACCATCAATGAGCGTCGATGAAGCTTTGAAGAAAATGATAGTGGAGCGACGCTTAACATATCCCGTCGTCGAGAATGGTGTACTTCTGGGCATCATTACTTCTCAGGCGGTCGCAAGCGTTCCTCTGAATGAGAGGAGTAACGTGAAGGTAGCTCAAATTGTAAATCCCTCGATGCCCTATGTGAGGGACTACATGGACGCCTCCGAAATACTCAAGATCATGTCACCACAGAATGATTTTGTAGTTGTTTTGGATTCAAGGGATGAATTCGTCGGAAGCATATCGAGAGATGAATTCAAGAGGATCGTCTCTTTGCTCGCCGTTCAGAAGGGAATCCCGCTCAACTAGGGGTCGAGGATTGTTCTGTCCTTGCATCTTTGAGGCGCCGATAGATCTCAATCGCAATTGATTCAGCTTCTTCTCTGTTGCGGATCGGACGGATCAAAAGCCGCCCATTTGTATAGATGGTCATCTCAACATCATTCTGTCTTGCGATGATCATCACACCTGGATTGATGATATCCATTCCATACCTCTCAAGAATTGCAGCCGCCTGATCTAGATCGAACCGGACCGGCTCTTGCGGTATGACTGAAAAGGCATCGCCTGCGCACAATCTAACGGTCTTGAACTTCATTTCCATCTATTTCCTTCAAAAGCGCTCGCACGTTCTCTCTGAATTCCTCGAGTGTCCCCTCGTTGACGACTACGCGGTCGGCCAGAGCGATGAGATTGCCGAGCCCCCATCTGAGCTCTCTTTGATCCCTCTCCTGAAACTGTTCAAAATTCGCTGGCGCGTCCGATCGATTTCTCCTCTTGAGGCGATCGTATCTTGTTCTCGCTGAAGCATGAATCGCGATGACGATTAGATCCTCACCAAATGCGTCCTTGAATATGGACAGTTCCGATTCTCCCCTGCATCCATCAATGACCGTTTTTTTGCTCTTTACCAGAGGAACCGTTCTTTTCGCCCAGATATCGTATCCGTATTTCAATCGCTCTGAATGAGCAAAATTCCCGATGTTCTGGTCATCTGATGCGATTTTCTTCTCTGCCGCTTCCATCCGTACAACGTCGCCCATTCTCACAACGTCGAACCCCATCTCTTTCGAGACTTTGACAAACTCCTCTTTTCCTGCGCCTGGCATGCCCGTCACAATGATCACTTTCATATCATCACCGATGATCCCTGTACCAAGAATCCGTCCCAACATAACTCACGTGAAAATAGTTCTCGCTAGCGATTTCAAACTCGATGGTTCCATATCCAAATCAATGCAGACCTTGATGAATTCCGAGACACGCTCGACATCGATCCCCAGTCTCGCTGCATACCGTGGGCAAATGCCAAGAATATAAGCAAGTGCGATTGCGGTTTCATCACCGCCATTGGGGGCAAAGGGACTGAAGACGTCTGGTCTATATGCCCCTTCAACCGATACGACCGAGGATACATCAGATTTTTGTGATGCCAGGTTAACGAGGGATTTCCTAGCGTTTTCAAACTCCTGGCCTTGAATGAGGTTTGAGGCATTTATTGGCTCGATGCCAAGTCTGCTTGATAGTTCAAGTAGTCTTGCTGATTCGATTGCGTCAAAGCCTGCGTTAAGAAATGCAAGATAGCCAGGAGCATCTACAATCAGTACGCCTGGTTCCTCGACCCCCTCTTTAAGTACAGATGCGGGTTCATTGTATTTCACAAAAGTCCTGCAGGGCCAGGGACAACCGAAGCATGCGGAATCACGATGCTTGATCTCATCAAAATTCTTTAAAGATGCGGATGGAGGGATGAGACTTCGAATCCCTTGGGCCCCATCAACTCTCTTTCTCGCATCCTCTATTGCGGCAACACACAAGTCAAAAAAAGGTTCCGCGTCAGCGACTTCGAGCTCACCCATTCCTCTCGTACCAATCGCCTTCAACTGCATTTCGCCCAACCGCGCACCAAAGCCGACTTTGTCCCCCTCTGACCAATAGTTCACAATGAACTGAGCAATCGTACCTTTGTTTTCACCCGCCTGACCAATAGAAACAACCTGAATTCTATCTTCGCCTTGCTCATCTCTTATGTAGTCAACAGTCTTCCAAGTATCCTTTCCCCAAATCTCTTTAGCAGGCAGTATATCCGCAATTTCGTCATGAAGCCAAAGGTATGCAGGATCGTCAGATCTTCCATAAATGACGATAAAATCAAACCCCGCAAGCTTGAGCTCTGCACCCATGAAGTTCACGATTGGAGCGTGCATTACTTTCCCAGTGATCGGAGATCGCGCAGTCATGATAGACATTGATGAGCAGGGGATCATCGAGGAAGTGAAAAGTCCTGTTCCGATGATGACTGGGTCTTTGTCTTGAAATTCCTGATAGAGGGTGTTGTTGACGGTAGCGCCACCGAGGAAACGGATGACTATGTCATCGTCGAGTGAACGTTCATGGACTTCTCCCTTTTCGAGGTCAACAATGATCATGTTTCCAGTGTACATATAGTCCATACTATTCACCTTCATAGAGGCAACCAGAAGGACAAATCTTCACGCAGTATGGAATCTCGCCGTTACATTCGTCACATTCTTCTCTGAGTAGAATGGGCTTCGCACCCGCACCATCTTCCTCCCCCCGATTACCTTTCCCCTGGATTTCGATTCCTTCAGGCCGGCCAAGCACGAGTTCATCGTCAGGTCTTTTGATCATGACGCCAAAGTAGTTTTTCTTGTCATCGAGATGCAACATGATGCTTGATCTCATCGTCGTAATTACGCGGTCTCTCCTAAAACTGCAAGCGAGTTCGCAAAGCCCGCATCCTGTGCATTTTAGGGTGTCAAGTCGCAGTGGCACCGAATTCACCATCAGTTTGTAATGATCTATCTTTATTTAATTGATGCCTCAGAGGTGTTAATAGATGACATCAAAAACTTGATGACTTTGGGTCAGGCGGATGTCGGTAGAAATTCAGGCCATTTTTCTCCCATCTGTTTTCAAAAGACTTCCCAAACTTTGGAAATCATTAAATGATATTTCACTAATGTGGTACTCTATATTATCTGGGTAAGTCGATTTCCGATTCGCTCTGGGGGATCCTCTTGAGGCCAGCAAAATCGATTGAAAGTGTGCTTGAGAATATCATTCGCGAGGAGATGGAAAAAAACCCCTCTATTCAGAATGTCTTCATCATTTCGAAGACTGGTTTGATGATCGCAGGCAAATCTCTCTCTCAGATCCCCTCCGAAACATTCTCAGCGATGATCGCAATCATTTACTCATCAGCGGAATCGACAAAGACGGAGAACATGAAAGAAAAATTGGAATATGTTCTCGCCGTGTTTGAAAAGAAAAAATTATTCATTACGGAGTTCAACCCAAATCTCCTCATCGTCGCTACTGTAGACCGAGAAATGGATGATCTCCGTGTTCTTGACGATCTTCAAAGAATCGTCATCCGCGCGAAAGAAGAGCTAATCTGGCTAAGATAATTCAGATAATATGATCTGATATATTTTCTAGAATTCTGTCGCAATAGATACAGCGAAGGATCGGCGGATCCTTGCACTCCACGACGAATTCCGGCTCAACTGGCTCTGATAGGTTGGTGATACAGTTTGGATTTCCACATCGGACAATACCTCTGACAACATCTGGCAGTCTGACCTTGTATTTCTCCGCGACGTTGAAATCGCGTATGATATTAATCGTCGCTCGCGGAGAGATGAGCGCAATTTTGTCGACTTCGCTCGGATCGAGTTCCCTGTCTTCTACCTTCACAACGTCCTTCCATCCAGCTTTTTTTGAAGGCACGTGCATTAGAACGCTGACTGTTGAATGGATCTTCTCACCGTCGACCCCGATGATTCTAAGAACCTTCAGCGCCATTCCACATTCGATATGATCGATGACCGTACCATTTCTTATTGGCGTCACTCTAAAATCCTTCATTGACATCCACTCCTAGCAGAAGAAGCAAAATCGCCATTCTTACTGGCACACCGTTGAATGCCTGTTGAAAGTACCTTGCGTGAGGCGTGTTGTCGACCTCTGGTGCGATTTCATCAACGCGCGGCAATGGGTGCATGATAATGAGGTCTTTCTTTGCTTCCCTCAGAATAGATTTGTCTATTCTGTAAGAGCCAGCAACCTTGAGGTACTCACTCGGATCAGGAAAACGTTCTCTCTGGATTCTCGTAACATAGAGGACATCTGCCTCTGCGATAACCTCCTCCAGTTTCGAAGCAAGCTTCGGTTTCTGGCCCAATCGCTCAACTTCCTTTATTGTTTCCTTAGGCATCTGTAAGTTCTGAGGTGCTACGAGCCACAAATGAGCCCCGAAAAGTGCGAGCGCTTCGGCGAGAGAATGTGCAGTCCTCCCATATTTAAGATCGCCAACCATCACGACATTCATTCCCTCGATCTTCCCTTTTTCTCTTCGAATCGTGAAGAGGTCGAGGATTGTCTGGGTTGGATGCTGACCTGCGCCATCTCCTCCATTGATAACTGGTTTTGTAGAGAAATGCGCCGCAAGTCTCGCCGCTCCTTCATGAGGGTGTCGCAGGACAATTACATCTGCGTAAGATTCAACCATTCGGATTGTGTCAGCGAGCGTCTCTCCCTTTGCGACCGATGTCATCAACGGATAAGAAACGTCGAGGACTTCGCCACCGAGCCTCACCATCGCACTTTCGAACGATAGTCTCGTCCTCGTCGAGGGCTCGAAAAAGAGGTTAGCGAGAATGCGTCCTTCCAGCACTCTTGTCTTTTTTTCACCTCTTGCATAAGGGATCATCCTTTCGGCGAGGTCCATGATCTGTTCAATACTCTCTTTCGACAAGTCGCGTATGGAAACGATGTCAGAATTCCTGAATGTGCTCATGTTCCTCATTTCTGAATTATCGAAGTGCCTATATGACCTCTTCGATGTTGCCATCCTGCGTTTGGGAGTTATAGTTGGACATAAGATGTTAACAATGGTCTGAGTCTTGCACGGATCAGCCAAATTTTGAAAGTGCTTCCTTGAGCTTTGAGTACCAGTTCTCGACGCACTCTTCGAGTTTCTGTTTTAATTCCCTTCGGTCGATCGCTGTGTAAAGATGATAGTACCCTCCTCTCTCGATCCCTTTGGTCTCTCTGTAACACAAACCGCATGCGACGAGTTTCTGGAGCGCTCTATAGACAGTGCTTCTTTCCTTTTCCAATATTTCGGCCAACTTGTTGGCACTAGATGGACCGACCTCTGATAATTTCCTGTAGACAAGTAGCTCAAAATCATTGAGATTGAAAGCACATTTGGCGATGTCTTGGCAGGTTGTAACCTCTGAGAGGAGTCTTTCGGGTATCATAATTCTCCCCTAATCTGTAATACGAAAGGCTTATAAGCGAGTGGTTATATATATTTGTTGCACAACCGTGCAAAACCGATTAAAAAAAAATCGTGAGGAGAGTGTTTTATGAAAACAGAAATACTCGACTGCAGAGGACTTATGTGTCCGATGCCGATCGTCAAACTGGCAAAGAAGATCAAGGAAGTGGAGCCTGGCAGCCTCATCGAACTCATTGCTGACGATGTCGGTTCCAAGGAAGATGTTCCAGCGTGGTGCAAGAGAACGGGAAATGAACTCGTTGAGATGAAGGAGGAAGGGGGAGTTTATAAGTATATTATAAAAAAGAAATGAGGTGACTGGAATGGATAAGTTATTGATTATTGCAACACATGCAGAAGATAATCCAGAAAAGGCAACGCTACCTTTTGTTGTCGCGGTGACGGCACTTGCGTCTGAGATGCAACCAGTTGTCGCACTACAATCGATGGGCGTGTATCTTGCAAAGAAAGGATATGCGAAAATGGTTCACGAATCCAGTTTCCCACCAGTCGACGAACTGATTGAATCGTACCTCAGTAGTGGTGGGAAACTCCTTGTTTGTTCGCCCTGCATGAAAAAAAGGGGGATTGAACCGAGTGATTTGATCGATGGGGCCGTCGTCGTAAACGCCCCGACCCTTGTAAAGGAAATCGGCGAAGCCAAGGCGGTTTTGACATACTAGTTAATGAATCAGGGAGGGAAGCGAATGACAGAAGCAAAGAAATTATCGATAGTCGTTTCAGAAGGAACCTTTGATAAGGCGATGATGTCAGTCATACTGGCCAATACCGCGGCAAGCATGGGAATGGAAGTCCATGTCTTCTACACGTTTTTCGGTTTGAGTCTACTCAAGAAAGGAGCGAACCCAAAATTGCCTGGGATATACAGACTATTTACCGGCGTCTTCAGAAAACGCATGGCGAAAATCGGAATTGAGGACTTTTCAAATCAGCTCAAAATGGCCATAGAGCTAGGCGTTAATGTTTATGCTTGCAGTACGACGATGAATCTCATGCAAGTGAAGAAGGAAGACATGATTGATGGCGTGAAGGTGCTTGGAGCTGCCGCATTCCTGAACATCGCCGCTGACTCAGACATACAGTTGTTCATAGGATAGTGATACAATGCCCTCAGTTCTTTTCGTACTGCTTAAATCACCATCTGAGTATCACTCTCTGGAACATCTCCATAAAATCGCTGGGAACGAAAAGAGAGCTGCTGTTCTCTTTGAGGATGCCGTTTATTTCGCCGTCGACAGAAGGAGGAGTAAAGAGCTTCTCGATATCGTTGGTAGGGCGTACATAATCTCAGACGATTTAAAAGCTAGAGGGTTCAGCGAACAAGATGCGAAGGGATACGAAGTCATTGATTACCCTGCCGTCGTCGATCTCATCATGGAAGAATATGATCAGATAATTACCGTATGATCGAGGATCTAGATGGAGGCGTTTTTATGGCAAAGACACTGACGATTCATATTAGGTCTGGAACAATGATGAATATGGATGCCAACGTCATGGTGAAAATCGCTGAGGCGGCGATCGCCAAGGGTTACAAAGTTAACATTTTTGGATACGGTGAAGGGGTTATGACGATCAAGGAAGGGCAGGATCCAAAACGGTTTCCCAATATCGGGAAGATCCTTCAGGAACTCGCTGACAAGGGAGCGACGATTGCGGTTTGTGAAACCTGCTGTGCGGCACGCGGAATCAAGAGAGGTGAGGAAATCAAAGGTTCTAAGATCGGGAGCCTCACCAACGACCTATCGAAATTCATTGCAGAAAGTGATCGAATGATAACGTTGGCAAGGTGAATCAATGGCTGAAAGTATCGCTGTATTGATTACAAAGCCACCATATGGTACGGAAGATGCTTTCGCAGGGCTTCGACTTGCTCTCGCAATGATCGCAAGTGGCATCATCGAAAGAACATCAGTCGTGTTGATTGGTGACGGGACGCTGAACGCAGTTGCATCCCAGAAACCAGATACGATTCAAATGCCTTCGAACATCGAGGCGATCCAGGATGTCCTCGATTTCGATGCTCCTGTATACTGTGTTCGAGAGGACCTTTTTGAAAGAGTAGGCGAGATCGAGACAATGACGGGCGTTGAAATGGTGACTTGGGAAGAAGCGCGCTCAATCATCTCGGAACACCGGCTCGTTACGACGTTCTGAAATCCTTCAATCTTTTCTTTGTAACTATTTTTTCTTTTATGGGATCATAGACAATTCTTTAAATTGTCCGGATTCTCATACGCTGAATATGATCGAAGTGATTTCCAGGGGAGGACCCGGAAGGATCGCCAAGTGGTCACGCGGTGAAACGATACTTGAAACGCCTAACATTCTTTTCTTTTCGTCTAGAAATTATCCCCTGCCATCCTTCGCTCAATTACTTATAAAAGCAAATGATGAGGGCCAGCGCGAAATCATCGATTCATGCAATCGGCGACTGATTGCGTTTCCACCAGAGGACTATGTCAAACCAACATTATCGTGGCTCTCAGCGAAAGGTGATGGTATCTCACGGGTATCAGAGGACGCGGCGATTGTTCGAGCTGCACCAGGTGAGATCACTAATCGGTGTATAGGAATCGAAAATTCAAGCGCAGAAATCGTTTCATTAGAGGGAGCGTTTGAGCTTAGAAGAAATGCGAGATTGCTCGTTGAGAGCATTGTGAGGTTGAGGGAGGCGATTGGACCAAGCAAGCTGATTTACCTGCCAGGGATTATGGATCCCAGTAATCTCGCGGTTCTCGTTTATCTCGGAGTCGATTTATTCGACTCATCTTTTCTGATCTACAGCGGCAATCTCGGACTCTTGTGTCTTCCAGAGGGATCGGTGCCTGCCGATCAAACGTCATGGTTATCTCCCGGCGACACTTGCGAGTCTATTATTAAATTCAATTTGGAATCTGCGTGGAGAGAGCTTCAACTTGTAAAACTCATGATGAAACGAGGTCACCTGAGGGAATTTGTCGAACTACGTGCAAATGTCAATCCTTGGGCTGTTGCGGTTCTCCGAATTCTTGATCTGGAATTCTATGAGTACCAAGAGAAATACACGCCAGTGACTGGTCAGAAGATCTTCTGCAATTCGAAAGAATCACTTTATAGACCTGATGTCTGGCGTCATCGACGAAGGATGCTCGAGCGCTACAAGCCACCTTCGAGCAAGAAGGTTCTCCTCCTGCTCCCTTGTTCAGCTAAAAAACCTTATTCCTTTTCTCGGACGCATCGGATTATTGAAAACATCATCACGTCGATTGAAAACTGGCGGGTCGTGCATCAGGTGGTTGTGACCTCGCCTCTAGGTCTCGTTCCAATGGAACTTGAATTATTCTATCCAGCTGCTCATTACGACGTGCCGGTGACGGGACATTGGGATATGGAAGAGAGGTCGATTGTGGTAGATATGATCAGGTCACTTGCCAAACATAATTATGTGGCCACTGTGTGCCATCTGGGGGAAGAGATGGATTTTGTTAGTGAGAGTATCGATTGTCTTACCACCTCCGTCGGCAGCCCGACATCGAGGGAATCACTTGAGACCTTGAAGGTGGAACTGGCGAGGATATGCAAGGATCTGCCGGTTGTGAGCAAAGAGGAAGATCGCCTCTGTCAACTGGAATCGATTGCGCGATTTCAATTTGGGCACGGTGGAGAAATCCTCCTCGAGGGTTGTGAAGTGCGGGGTAAGTATCCCTATCTAAAAATCATGGAAGATGACAAACAGGTCGCTATTCTCACCCCAGAGCGAGGGATGCTCTCTTTAACATTAAGAGGCGCTGAAAAGATTCTGCCGATAAGAAGAAATTGGGTCGAGATCGAGGATTTTGAGTTGAAGGGAAATCTTTTCGTCGCTGGCGTCAGGGACGCGGATAGGAGTTTAAGAATCGGCGATGAAGCAGTTGTTTTGAGAGACGGGTCGCTGAAGGCAGTTGGGATCGCCTCTATGTGCGGGGAAGAGATGGTACGCTCCAAGCGTGGCGAGGCTGTAAATGTCAGGCATCTGGCACAAGAGTAGTTTATCTGCCTATCTTTGGAGTACTTTCGGTGACCTCTCCCGGCATTCCTTTTAAAGGTGACCGGCAATTGATCGATGCAAATAGGAAGTGTCCTGATGTTTGAAGCAGACGTTCAACACTACGATTGGGAAGAAGTCTACAAATTGTTTGGCGTATCTATCAGGCTATTTGATGGAATTCAGGATGAACAGCCATCCCTCAGTGGGGGAAATCGAGGCCTCCTTCCCCCCACTGTTACTTTTTAACATGCGTATCAGCACAAGATCAACTCCCTACCAGACTCAAATTCCTCTGGAATAGAGTTCTTATATCCCCCTAGATAAGACCAATACGTTTTTTGCGATTTGACACCGATGTATCGATGGATCTCTACATCTTGGTGTTTCGATCATCTGCTAGACAAAAGTACTGCTTAAATCAAAAGATCTTGTAGTATAGACTAACATTCGCTCATATGCAAAAGCGAATCCGGTCATCGTCGATTGCTTGAGTTTCACCAATTTCCTGTCAGAAATCTTAGACTGGGCACGGCTTATTTGCCGGATTGGACAAGCTTTGCAACCTTTCCCCTCCAGTTTAAATAAAGACCCAATAGTTCAGCGCTTCTATCGTACAGAATTTGACTGGATTATTCAGAGTTTATGAACGACAATCCCCGATGAAAAGCCGATGAATGCCTAATGTTGTTGAGAAACAAGTCACGTTCCTTTGCGCATTCCGAATCCGCTTCATCTTTTCATAAACGATTATCGCGAATTCATATAGAGGAATCCTTGCACGAATGAAGGTATCTGTAGTCCACAATTTAAACTGCTACTTGCCCTTTTGTCGGTAATTGGCTCCATTTCCGGCGTAGTGAATGGATCACATTCATTGAGAGAATATGGGCCATTTAATTGGAGAAGAAAAGATGTTTTTCATGCCAGAATCAGATTCTAGTCTACATTAGTCATTGTGCATTGTACTTTGATACTACCACAATACCAGTAGGTCTAATTAATTCCGTCTCGAAATAAAAAGATGCAAGGATATTGTGAGACGAGCGACTATCTTTATTGAAAATAGTCAGAAAAATGCCAGTAAAGGCCAGGGGAGCATGGTTGTTTACGGGGAAAAAATCATCGCGGATATCACTAGACTTTGACGACAAACTATTATCAATCGAACGGCGACAATCCATTTTTGAACGTTAAAGAAAGAACGATCAAGAAAATCTTGCGGGAGTGTCTGCAGTTGTGATTGGAAGATTTTACAAAAAAGTGCAGGTGCCGGGATTTGAACCCGGGCCGTTGGCTGTCCTCAACCGATCGATATCGGTTATGGAAGGCCAAAATCCTAACCAGACTAGATCACACCTGCATATTCTCTCATTCCTCCTTAACAACGATCGGTTTTAAATTTTTAGCGGTCGGTGTCTGGATTGCAAGAATTATCGGACTGTAAAAGAAACCAAAAAAGTGTTCCAGACTCACACCCACTTTCTGTCAAAATGATCCGAAGGGGTGTCTGATACACCCCTTCCCAGGAGATCACGGTAAGGCTAGAACAAATTCTTCAAGGTCGATATTCGTGGTTTCTGGCAAGTTTCCTGTCATACTCATTGCAACAGGAAGAAGATCATCAATAAATCCCCACACTTCCCTCGCATCAATACCAGATAACTCCATTTCCTGTGCCAATCTCTTTAGATCGCCAATAGTATGATTGCGCATCCAGTCAGCAACGCGCGAATCAAATTCCAGCAACTCTTCGCCTTGGTGATCTCCTGTCAATTCTGCATCCCATCCCTTAAGAGGTTTCTGTCCGACTATTGTCAGACAAAAATCATTATGTGATCACTTATACTTAAGTTTTTGCATTTTAGATTCCTCTACCTGCAGCCTCGCCAGGATATCGACAGTAACGGCATCTCGTTTTTCGGGGTTCTCTCAAATATATCCACACCTCTACCCGCTCTTGCTGCATCAGCGTAGAAGGTCGAGGAATCAAAGATTGTTCTGGGTGTCTGGCCAAAAGCTTTTTGAGGTTAAATGGGCATTTAAGCAGTGTTTGGTGATGGGATGGGATATTTTCAATCATTGTTCGATGCGGAGCTAAAAACATTGCGGAAAGCGAGAAAAATTATTGATGATGCCAATTTGCGATTTAGTTCTGGCAAGCTTGATTCTGCAAAATCTGAACTGGGTAAAGCCAGAGATATGATTTTTGAGCAAATCCCGAATGTGAAGAACTATCCAAAAGAATTTTCAGAGATCTTGGTGTCTCTCTCCGAAGCTTATTTGAAAGTTGGTTTGCCTGAGGAGGCGGTCAGGGCTGTCGACAAAGCTACGAATCTGACCCCCAGCTCTGTCAGCGCGGCGATCTGTAGGGCAAAATCACTTGCAGCCATCGGTTCGGTCGAAGAGGCTTTGCTGGTACTTGACAAAGTGATTGCTCAGGATCCGAGCAATAAAAATGCGTGGGCGGAGAAAGGGAAAATTCTTGACGGCAGTGGCAGAGAATTGGAAGCACTCCGTTGCTACGAGAAGATCGTCGAACTCGATCCCAACGACATTTCCTATTACGATATTATCCTCGCCAAGACCTCGGACAAGATAACATGGCTGAGGAAAAAGGGAGAGGCCCTCATGCGAAATCAAAAAGCCGAGGAAGCCCTTAAAATATTGGACGAAGCCATCTCCCTCTCTCCCCGGAACCTAGAAGTCCTTCTCGCCAAGGGAAATGCACTTGTTGTCCTCAACCGGTATAACGATGCAGCGATGGTGTACGATGAAGTGCTGCTCCTGGATCCTCGCAATTTCACGGCACATCTTAACAAGGCCCGCTCTCATAGGGAAAAAGGCGAAGTAGATGATGCCTTGCGGCACTACCGCGAAGCGTTGAGATCTGAACCATCTCATAAACAAACCTGGCTTGAAGCGGGGACAATGCTGGAGCAACTCGGTAAATATGAAGAGGCACTGAGGTCATATGATCGGGCGCTAGAACTCGATAATAATTATCTTCCGGCTCTAGAAGGAAAATGCAGTGTTCTGAAAAAACTAGATAAAAATGCGGAGCTCGTCGAGTGCTGTTCAAAGCTGCTGGAATTGAGTCCTGACGACATCCAATGGGTTGTTACAAAGGCGGAGGCCCAGATGAAAATCGACCAGGTGGAAGAAGCGTTGAAGACCGTATCGAGTGCGCTCGAGCGTTTTCCTCGGGAGCCCGAGTTGCTTAAGGAAAAGAGGATTGCGCTGTACGCCCTGAATAGATACGATGATTTGATCGACGTCTGCAACGTCATCCTTTCGTTACGTCCCGATGATGTTGATGCGTTGCACGACCAGGGTTTCGCTTATTACAAGACTGGAAAGCTCCATGAGGCGATCAAGGCTCTTGAAAAAGCGTCAAAAATACAGCCAGATCGCGAGAGCACCTTTGTTATTCTCAAGGAGTGCTTCAAGCACCTCGAGAAGGACAAGGATGTTCTAGAGGCATGTGATCATATCCTCAGGATCAACCCCAAGAATAAATTCGCCCTCATGGACAAGGCAATTGCACTTGACAGGCTTAATAAGAGAATCGACGCCGTTGAAATGTACAAAAGGGTGCTTGAAGTCGATCCAACTGATGAAGAAGCGCTCAAGAACATATCGATCGCCCTTTTCACACTGAGGCGATATGATGAGGCGCTTGAATGGTCATCGGCTGGCGCGACCTCTTACCCATCGAACAAGATCTTCTGGCGTGTGCGTGGCGACAGTCTCTATGCGCTCGGAAGGTTTGATGAAGCAGCAGAAGCTTTCACAAGAGGCATCAATATTGATCCTCAGGACAGCAAGCTCTGGTACTCTAGGGGGCTTGCTCTGGAAAGTGCGAAGAGATTCGAAGAAGCCCTTGCCTGTTATGAAAAGACACTGTCACTTGATCCAGATGACAAGAATGCATGGATCAGCAAGGGCGTCACGCTTGAATGGCTCGAGAGGTATCCAGAGGCACTCTCATCGTATGATGTCGCGATCACTATTGACCCCGATAACCGATTTGTGCACATTCGCCGGGGTTACGTGCTTGCAAAAATGAATAGGCATGACGAAGCCGTCGCCGCCTTTGATCGCGCGCTCGATATTTCGCCGAAAGATCTTGAGGTCCTTGAAGCAAAGAAGCAGTCTCTAAAAGCACTCGAAAAATACAGCGAAGTGATAGGGGTTTGCGACCTTATCATAAAGCTAGATTCTCGCAACAAGAATGCATGGTTCGACAGAGGTGTTGCATCTCACCGTATTGGCGATCTCGCCGAGGCAATCAGATCCTTTGATAGGGCACTAGAGATTGATCCGTACGATTTGAGCATCCTGGAACACAAAAAGTTAGCGGTCATCGCGGGTGGGGATCTGAATGAAATCCTTAGCGTGACAGAACGTATTCTCCATATCGATCCGCGGAATAAGCTCGCGCTGATTGATAGGGGGATGGCACTTGAAAAAATCGGCCGTTTTGATGAGGCCATTGAAAATTATGATAGAGCGATCAAGATAGACAATACAGACAAGGTCGCATTTTACCACAAGGGTCTCGCTCTAACGGAACTAGGGAGGTATAGAGAGGCCGTAGAGGCGTTTGACCAGGCTTTCAAATTGGATCCGACCGACCCATACGCTCTTGATAATAAGGGAAGAGCTTTGCTTCTCATGCACAACTTCGTCGACGCTCTGCGGGTTTTTGAGCAGTGTATCAGGATGTCCCCGTCAAATGCGAGATTCCACACCGATAAAGGGAGGGCGCTTGCATCACTCGACAGGCTCGGGGAGGCGATTGAGTCGTTTGATCACGCCCTCCAGCTTGATCCTTCAGATGCACAGGCTTGGAAATACAAAGGCGGTGTACTCTTTAGGATGGGGGATTATGAAGAGGCAGCGAGTTGCTACTCGAAGGCGATTGAACTTGGCGTTGAGGACGCCGCGACCTATCGTTTCAGGGGGAAAGCCCTGGAGAAGTTAAATCGGCTCGAAGAAGCCTTGGAAAGTTATCAGCGGTCTATTGCCATTGATGCCAACACCCCTTCAGTGTGGTTGAGCATGGCGACCGTTCAGATGAAATTAGGCGACTTAACGGCTGCCACCACAAGCATTGATCGTTCTATTGACCTCGATCCGAACGACAAGGAAGCGTGGATTGTCCGAGCAAATATTATGCAGAAATTGGAGAATGCGGAGGAAGCCATCAAGTCTTATGACAAGGCGATAGGGATTGACCCAAAGGAAAAGGTTGCCTGGGCTGGAAAGGGCTCCGCATTATTGAGTCTCGAAAAATACGAACAGGCCAAACGGGCTTTTGAAAAGGCTTTGGAACTCGATAGGAATTATGAGCTGGCAATAGAGGGATTGAAGGTAGCAGAGGCGAGACTCAGGGAGAAAGAGATCGCAGTGCATGCTGAGAAACTTCTCGAGTATGAGTATCGGGCGGGAAAGAGGCTCACGAGGGAAGAAGTCTTCCGTGATGCAGGTGTCCCATTCTCCTACCTTGATGATGTGATGCGGTATCTCGACCAGAGGGAAAGTGTCAACATTAATACATTGACCGACGAAGAGTTCGATGAATACGAACGGCTATCGCGATCGATAATACTGGCTGCATACAGAAATCCTAACGTGGGGAGATACGGATTGCGCCTGTGCGATGTCTTTATGAACATGCCAGAAAGAGATATCAGGAAGGCCAAGAAGGTACTAGCATACATCGAGGCGGTCAATGAAATCGACTTCTCTGGCGCCGCAGCGGATGAGCGTTCCGATCGTTTCATTCGGGCGGCACTCAATTTACCTGAGGAGCAGCGCTCGGCAATCGGTTTGATGGAAAACCTCGGTCTGGGAATCTATAACGCGAGGAAACTTGCTGGTATTCTCAGGTCATTGAAAACAGAGGCGTATAAAGCCCCGACAGTACGCGTCAAAGAAATACCAGAGCGCGTGCGGCTCGTGGACGTGGAAAGGGAAGAGAAGTCTAAGGCACCTGATATCAGGAAAGAGCCGGTGGAGAAGCCCAAGGTGCGAACGGAGCAGGAACTCTATTCGAGGTTATATGGGGAGACAAGGAAGGTTGAAGCAACACCACAGACTGAGGATCTTAAAGGACGTCGGTGTTTGTTCCATGGAAGCCAGGCAGTGACGCGGTGTGCGTCCTGCGGCACGCTCCTTTGCGCAGATTGTGTTACAAAATCGAATTACTGTCCGAGATGTGGCACACCCATTGATAAGAAAGGCGTGAAACCAGGGGAGAAACCGGAAGCGTCAAAAGAAGCGAGAGTGGCCAAGGAAAAAGCAGATCAGGGCGAAGAGGATAAGGGCTCGAGGGACTGGACGCGGTTATGATTGCGCAGGTTCTATGACAATGGATCTCTAATAAGATGTCACGTCTCCTTTCATGATTTCCCTGAGAAGGGCCGTCGCGTAACAACCGCGGTCAAGAGAGAATGAGATCAATACTTCATTGTTCTCAACGAAATACTCTAAATTCTTTATTCTCGCAAGAAGCTCTCTTCTGCTGCCCCTCGAGCTGCACTGTGGTAGTTCAGGGACAACGAAATCACTCTTGGTGATCCCCTCGCCCTCGATGATTTCTCTCTCGATTGCTCCCATCTCTCCCTCTGCCAACTCACTCTCTGAACCGAACAGAACGCCGCTGACAAATGCCTTCCCTTCTGCAACTCTTTTCTCCGCAAGGTCGACGTTTTCCTTTGTTACGAGAACGTAGTGATCGTGATCTGGTAATCCTCTTGCATCGGCAGGCAGAACGACATCCCCAACGACTGGCCGGTTGAGTGGCAAATTCCTCTTGATTCTTTCGCTGAGAATCTTATTAAATAAATATGATTGATATGCGTGGACAAACATCATTTGGAGATTTTCTGGGAGTGATCGAATAGCACCGACGTAATCACCAGGGTGTTTGACAAGATGTGAAATGACGGTCCTTTCAAAGACAAGTTTTCTCGGGAAGACCCTGAGAGCAGTTTCGAAATCTCTAGTTTCCTCGAGCCTTCTGCGGGCCTCTCTAACTTCTTCACTCTCGTAATCAATCGGATTTGCTACGTAAGTCATGACTGCCCTTTCAAAATCACCTTTGATGATGTACCTACCGACGTGATGGGTCACGGGCCTAATCACACCGAAACGCTGGATCCCAAAAAAATTGGGGAAACCACCAGATTGCTCCAAAATCGAGAGGGTCTCCTTGAGGATTTTTGCGAGCTCTTCATCGTGATATAGACACTCCCTGATCCTGATCTTGAAAGAATTGCCAATGAGATCACCGATCGTGATCGGTTTTCGAGCACGATATGCATCGGTGATAGCGACTTGGTGCATGTACAATGAAGTGACATTTTCAATAGGGGCATCAAAAGACATCAGCTGTGTGGTAACCGCTCTCTTGTCCTTCGTTCCAGCAAAGCCTATCTTGTTCCTACTGATCCTTAGGCTCTTAGCGAGGTGCCTCACGAGTCGATTCATCTCCCAGTTGATTGAGGTCACTTTTGCAATTGTATAGCGACCGTTCTCATCTTTTTCTGGGAAATCCGAAATTTCCTCGACGATAAAATCCTCTGGCTCCTTCCTCAACTTTCCACCGATGCCTGGCGTATCGGTGAAGAAAACTTCTATACCCAACTCTTTCTCTCTGGGGTGGCTTGGGATGTGATCCATGACCTACTTCAATTCCTTTTCGAGTTTTTCTCTTGCCTCTTTGAACTGGTTTGCCAGTGATTTGGATGCGCGCTTAAGTGCGGTCTGAGGTTTACCGTTCTTCACCCTTACATAAAGAACTGGGAAGTCTAGTTCCGGGTGACCAGTTGTGAATTTGACCTCGGCAACACCCTCATCGAGCAAAAGCTCACTAACGAGTGGAGAAATTAATGTCATGTCAGCGTCCTTAATACGGATCTTGATTGAATCCTTGCCTTTTTCAATGAGTTCAAGTTCCATGGCCGCTCTTATCTTACTTCTCTTTATAAAGCTTTTTGATGACGCCACTATTCTTCAATTCTTTTCAACTGGCGCTTGTACATTTCTGTAAGTTCGGCGCTCGTCGTCGCTTCACGCGGGTTCTTATCCGAGCGGAATCGGCTGGTAAATCTCGGAAATCTGATCGCAAACCCTGCATCTTCTTTTATGAGCGAATACGAGCAGGTGTGGGTCGGGCTCAACGTAATTTCTGATCCGAGGACCTCCATGACGATGGCGGGCTCGAACCAGTAGTCCGCTTCTAGCTTTGATCTGACTTTCGGATGGACTGTTTGCCGTTTGTACGGTTCAAGCATTGACGGAAGAGCTGCGAGCGTCGCGTCATCGAAACCACTCCCCAGTTTGCAAACTGTTTCGAACGTATCTTCTTTGTCATTGTAAGTTGCCATAAGGAGCGCTCCGTATACTCCCTTCCGCCTCCCTCTCCCAGCGAATGCGCCGACAACAACCAGATCAACGGTATCTGACATCTCCGACCTATATTCTTTCTTGTATTTGATCCAGAGGAAACCGCGTGCACCTGCGCGGTAAATCGAATCCTCTCCGATGGACTTTGCCATAAGTCCTTCGCAGCCATCCTTGAGAGCTTCTTCGAAAAACCGTTCGACATCCTCGACACGGTCAAGGATTCTTATTTCAGATAATCTGACATCTTCTGACGGTTTGATGCACTTTTCGAGCGCCCTCCTCCTCTCCAGAAAAGGAGATCTGGTCAGGTCAGTGCCATCAAGGTACAGGCAGTCAAAGAGAAAGGTTCGAACGGGGTAGTCCTCCACAGCGATTGAGAGATCATACTTTCTGCCCCTCCTATGTGAGACCTCCTGGAATGGAAGCATTTCCCCCGTATTGATGTCGACAGGAACACATTCTCCTTCAATGATCACATCCCTTGAAACAAAAGCCTCTCGCAATGCGTTCACGACATCAGGGAACTGGTCTGTTATATCCTCGAGACGGCGCGAGAAAAGTTTAATCCTTTTTTGTGAATCAATATGCGCTTGGATCCTTACGCCATCGTACTTGTACTCAAATGCACAACGTCCTCCCATTCTCTCAAGAATCTCTTTGGGTGATGACAGGCGTTCAGCCAGCATCGCTCTGATCGGATTTCCAATAGACACACTTATCTTGCGCAATGCCTCGACGCCTTCCTTGCAGAGTATTTCACCAACAAGGCCAAGGTCAGAGGTAATATTGAAAGCCCTTTCGATCGTGTCCCTCTCACCTTTTCCCGCGAAGGCTTGTGCTAGCGCGTCGAGAACGGTCATGTCAGCAACTCCGAGCCTCATCCTGCCCGTTACAATCCTCGCAATATATTTCGATTCAACAGGCGTTGCATCGTGGAGGATGTCTGCAAGCATTTTGATTTTCAATTCTTGCGACCCGCTACCCTCCGCTTCTGCAATTTTCCTGAGATTGTCATAAACCCTATCCAGCGTCAGTGAAGTAGAAAAAAGCGTTGTCTGCTTTTTGCCTTGGAAGACCTTTTGAGCCACATTGCCAGGATCCCCCTCTTTCACGAGAAGGTCCTGGACCACTTGCTCCTTGACACCAGATGTGAAGCTGATCGCTTTCAATAAAAGCTTGTCAGCGATCCCCAGTTTCTGAGGATAGAAATCAGGGTATAGCTGTCCTTGTGTTAGATAAATAATCTTCCTCAGTGAAGAGCAATCCGCACTTTTGAAGAATTCAGCAAGAATATCAGTCATCTCGAGCCTGCTCGTTGTAGACTCAAGCGCTTCGTAAACCCGCACAAGTTCTCTGTAAAGCATACCTTATCAATTAGAGTCTGAGTATATAATTCATTAAGATAAAACTGATGAGAATATAAGGCTTGCATTCTTTTCCAGAATTGAAGGATTTCATAGGAAGTCAAAGACAGTTTTTTGCCCGCCTTCCTTCTGATCCCTCTTAAGCTCTGTTGACTCACCCTTCCCCCCTTTTTCTGCTGTACACTCCATGTTCTGAAGTTCTTTGTTGATCTGGAACAACCGCCGTCTCATCGCCTTTTCCTTTCTTTGACTTGTGAAGAAGTAAGCATCATCCCTCGTCCCCCTCGTCTTCAAGATGACAACCCGTCCAGGTCTTTGTCTTCCTGTTCTTCCCCTTCGCTGTATGCTCCTGATCTCAGATGGCACAGGCTCATAGAAAATGACCAGATCGGTCGAGGCGACGTCGAGACCCTCCTCTCCGACTGATGTCGCAACGATCACGTTAAAATCTCCTTTTCTGAATTTTTCGAGGACCTCAACCTGCTCTTTCTGTTTGAGTCCCTTTTCTTCCCCTCTTTCTGCCTGGCCTACGAGTTTTGCGACCCTCGCACCTTCGATCTTCGAGAGCTTGCTCGCGACAAGTTCGCACGTGTCTCGATAGTGGGTGAATACAATCGTTCTGGATTCGGGGCGAGCAATGATCTGATTCGACACGATGCTCATAACCCTGGAGAGTTTTGGATGCTCCATTTTTGTCCTTCTAAGCATGTCTCTGATTCTTTCGAAATCATCTGACTGCACGATGGATCTTGACGCCCTCGATCCGTTTTCTGACATCGCTTCGGATCTTATACGTTCAAGATAATTAGCCAGTGCGGTAGCTCCCTGCGTTTCCGCGAGTTCGAGTGCGTGGTTGATTTTTAACGCCATTGCCTGGAGGCTCAACCCCCTGTACAGCTGACTTCTCTTCTCACCAGAGTTAAGTCTTTCCTGGATTGTCTCACCTATCTCTAAAAGGTATTTTCTTGTTACTGGACGTTTTTCATCCATCAGTCCGAGAGTAATTAGGTCTCGGACGCATGATTCGAACATCGCTCTTAGGATTCTAATGATCCCTTTCATCTCGTCAGGGATGTCGACTTCGATAATTTGCATCTCGACATCTTGCATATATGGGGCAACGTCTGGGTCACTTTCGGAGCGGACTTCCACTCTTTGGATGCCAAGATTCCTGCACACCTCCTCGATTTTCGCCCCGCTGCTCCCAGGGGAGGCCGTCATACCCATGACCAACCTGCCGTATTCTTTGAACTCTTCAGCAATTCTTACGTAAGCGTAATTGCCAACTGCCCGATGAGCTTCGTCGAAAACGATCAACCGGACATCCCGCAAACTGATCCTTTCATACCTCAGATCGTTTGCAATGACTTGCGGGGTTGAAACGATGACATCATTTTCGAGCCAGCAGACTTCTCGCTCTCCTGGATCAACTTCGCCTGTCAGGCATACGACCCTTTTTCCAACGAGGTTTTCCCTCAAAAATGACGCATGCTGTTCCACGAGAGGTTTTGTTGGCGCAAGAACGAGGACTTTTCCACCTTCTTTGAGAAGGATTTCAGCAATCACGCGTAACGCAATGACTGTCTTTCCCATTCCCGTTGGGAGGACGATCAATGTCGAGGTTTCCAGGCATGTTCTTGAAAGTGAGGCCTGATAAGCTCTGTCCTCGATTTTATTTGGCTTGATGAGGGGATGCTGAACGAACACATGATCAAATCAGCTGAATCATAAAAGAAGATTTTGGAAAGGATAGCAAAAGTGTTTGAAGTTTACCTGATTGAGTGTTTCAATCAGTGACATCCGCCGCCGCACGAATCGCAGCCATTGATGTTTGGATTATGGATGATTAAACCAGAGCCCTGAGGCGTTTCAATGTAGTCGATTTTGCAACCTTCAAGCAGTTCTTGAGTTTCCTCATCATAATAGAATGAGAAGCCTTCCTGCTTGTCCTCGATATCGCCCTCATTTTTCTTCTCTTGAAACGCCATTCCAAATTGGGGACCGGAGCATCCAATTCCTGCGATGTAGATCCTAATCCCATATCCCTTCTTGTCATTCTTTTCGATAATATCGTTCAGGAACTTCGTCGCCTCTTCAGTAATGTATACCATATGTATTACACCTTGCGACTTTGACAAGCAAGCAACTATTTAATTTCTTTCCCTCATAGCTTAGTGCGCTCCTCTCTTTTACGACTGCCTAGGTCCTAAAAATTCAATAGAAAGAATCAGAAAAGGTTAAGTCAGGGCATTCCTCTTTTGAGCACGCATGGGGCTTGACAGATTCCTCTCATTGTCGTTCCGCTCATTTCAGAAGCACGATCTGCCAGTGCTCGCCAAGATCAGTCGGGACAACATGGCTCACATCATTCAATCGGCCTGGGGCGTCGAATGGAAAGATGAGCTCCTTATTGATACACTATGTGACGAGGACGCAAGAACGGAAATACTAGAGATCGATGGCAAGATCATCGGATATTACTGCATTTTTATCGAGGACAAGAGAGTTTTTATCGCTTCAATACAGGTAGCAAGGGCATATCAGCACCGTGGTTATGGTGCAGCGATGATCAAGAGGATAGAGACGATCGCTTCGCGCATAAATGCAGAGCGAGTAGAACTATGGGTTCAATCAAATAATGAAGAAGCAATCGGATTTTATGAACATATGGGGTTCAGGATCGTAGCAAGACAGCGCAATAATCTACTGATGAGAAAATTCATTCGGCCATTGGTCAGAAGAGATCAACGACAATTCAGAAGGGATTTCGATGGGAGAACACCTGCTTGAAATGGCAAAAGCCCTCGTACGCATCAAGGACGGGCGGATCACTGTTTTAAGG